>CAMIWY010000009.1 GCA_946402595.1 uncultured Clostridia bacterium | reverse complement strand
GGGCACGAAAAAAGGCGCTCAAACCATTTCTGATCTGAACGCCTAATGTGTCACGATATTGCGTTTGTTATGTTTTTTATATAATTATTCTTCTTCGGTCAGTACTGTTAGTTACAGAGGAGGGGTTACAGGGGAGGAGACGTGAAAATGTGTCCACATTACGATTGTAGTAATTCCATATGGGCTACCCTATCTCGCATCGTCTCTCGTTTTCTGCCTCTCACGGTGTCTGCCGTAGAATTCCATAGCAGCGGCTATATAATCCTCGCGCTTGGATATTGGCAGTCCCGGCGGGAACAACCTGCTGAAACGGTCGCCCCTCAAAACTATCCTCTCCTTTTGGTTCGGCTTCTCCTCAAGCATGATGGCTTCGATGGATTCCGGGGTGAGCTTCCCTTCTTCCGCCATCCTTCTCATGCGCTTGGCCTGAGTATGCGATGGTGTGCACTGCTCCAGTTCCATACATTCCCATATGTGTCCCTGCTTGAGGCGAGGGATATATGAAAGCTCAACAGCAGGTCTTAAAGCTATCACTCCGTCATCGACCATATCCAGGATCTCAGGAATGAGCTCAGTGAGACGTATATATTTCCTTACGGTCTCATGACTTTCTCCCACCTCACTTCCGAGTTGTTTGGCTGAAGTATTGAACTTCTCCAACGATGTTGGAGAAGTTAGATCCGTTCTCTGACCCTGTCGCTTCATCGCATCAAGCTTCATCTTATATGCGAAGGCTTTCTCGCTCGGCAGGATCTTCGATCTCTGGAAGTTAGCGTCCACCATGAAGATGGTCGCTTCATCCAGACTCATCTCGACTATCTCACATCTGAGTGTCGGAATACCTGCTATTTGGCATGCTCTCAGCCTCCTGTGTCCGGAAAGCAGTTCGTATCTGCCGTCCTCCTTCTTCCGAACCGTTGCCGGCGTCAGGATGCCGTTCGTCCTGATGGACTCAGCGAGGTTCATCATGTCCTCATCATCCTGCACCTTGAATGGATGGTCAGGAAACGGGTCTATTTCCTCAAGCGGGATCTCGTATATACGCTTCAGCTTCGCATCGTCCCTTTCCTCCTGCGATGAGAACAGCTCATCGAGCGATGGCAGTCTCATCTCTACGCTTTTCTCGTTCGCCAATTCTCATCACCTCTTTCGTCAATGCCTCATACGCCTTTGCAGGCTTCGATTCTCGGTCGTACTCGAAGATGCTCTGTCCGGCCTTGGATGCCTCTGCCGCTTTTACTGCGACAGGTATCTGGGTATCGAATATCCTGATCTGCATCCCGTACTTCATCCTGATAGTGTCGATGACCTCTTTCGCGAGATTTGTCCTGCTGTCTACGAGCGTCATGACTATGCCTTCGATCTTCAGTTTGTCGTTCGTATGGTTTCTTACCATATCTATGCTCCTCATCAGCTGTGTCATGCCCTTAGCAGGCAAAAATTGAGCCTGTACGGGGATTATTACGCTGTCAGCGGCTGTCAGGGCATTTATGGTTATCATGCCCAGAGACGGCATACAATCGATCAGGATATAGTCGTAATCGTTCTTAACCGTCTTCAGGAGATTCGAGAGTACCTTCTCTCTGCTCATGGCATTCACAAGCTGACTCTCCATGGAAGACAGATCCAGATTAGACGGTATCAGATCGACACCCTCGGGATGATGGATGATCGTATCCTGAACTATCGGCTTATATTCCTGTGTAGCCAGATACATCAGCCTGCCAAGTGATTTCTCAAGTGCGTCGCCGTTCCACCCGAGAGCTGCTGTCAGATCAGACTGCGGATCTGCGTCGCACAAAAGAACTCTCTTTCCCTGCCTGGCTAATCCAACGCCGAGATTCATAGTAGTCGTTGTTTTGCCGACGCCGCCCTTCTGATTACATATTGCTATCGTCTTCGCCATCAACTCACCTCCAACGGTATCCTGATAACTGCAGAGCAGTCCTCTCTGGAGCAGTTCTGAATCATGTGATCAATCCTGAACCATTCGAACACTTCCTGACCGAAGAGCGTGTCATGGAAACGCCAGTAAACAGATTCTGCATACTCCTCACACTCCCCAAGGAGATCCAGCTCCTCAGCTGCATGGACCCTTCCCTTTACAAGGAACATCGCCTTAAGCATACCAACGAGTGCTTCCGCATCGCTTTGCTGGAGCCTCCCGACAATCTGCTTTGCGATATCCATGTCCATCCCGTCTATCATGTCAGAGAACCTCTCTGCCGTGACTGCTGCGAGATGGTCTGCGATATTGTATGCGAGTTTTTCTGCAGGTGAAAGCTCAACTGAATCTTCGATCTCCTCATAAAAAAGACCTGCCTCTTCCAGATTGCCGATCGCATCGCCCAGCTCCTGTGCCATCTTCTTTTCCTCTTCGCTCATAGCTTCTTCTTTTTCTTTCTTAAAAGTAAACATATTTGATCCTTCCTCCGGGTTCTCCGGCTTCAATAAAAAACTCCGCACCTTATTGCACGGAGTCATGTAGTCAGCCGGAGCTGAAAGAATCATCAGTCTACGAATTTAATCAGAAGATCGTCGATGGCATCAGTGTACCTGCCTTCGGCGAGAAGCTGGTTCTTGAACTCAACGAGAGCCATGACTATGATCCTGACCTCATCGTAAGTGAATCTGAATTTGGGTTTGAACATTTGGCTCACCTCTTTTCTTTTCCATATATGTAATTCTTATTTCAGCTTCAGTGTAAAAGAGCCGGTCAGGACCTGCAATTCTATAAAGACTTTTTTTAAGACCGGTCAGAAAGACATTTGTTGAAAGGCCTATAATCTGCCATATTATAGACGTACTGGGGACAGCGATGGGGACAGCCCTCTGAAACATGCTGTTGGGGACGGAAAATGGCCGCTTTCGTGTACGGCGTATCTCCAACAGCGGCAAAAACCGGCATCAACGCCAGTAATATCAGGCTATTCAGGAAATAATTACCTTCGTGGGTTCGTGTACCATGCCGCCAGTCAGACACGTTTTTATGAGGTACCTTGTACCATGCCAGTACACCGTACTCAAACCCATCAGAGGCGCTCTCAGCCCCAACCAGAGACCCAGATTTCCGCAATTCAAGATACATACCACATACATCACATGCAGTTTCAAAAAACGCGCCGCATACTGAAATTTCAAGGGATAGAGCCTGTATCCGTTGCAACAAAAGAGCCCTGAGAAAACGTCTCTCAGGGCAAAATTTTGGCGGAGGACATGGGACTCGAACCCACGGGGCTGTTACACCTTACCTGATTTCCAATCAGGCTCCTTAGCCGCTCGGTCAATCCTCCACTGCAAGTTTAAATAACTGTATTCAATTACCGGGCAGATCGGCTTGCTCTGCTCAGCTCGAATATCTTAACACAAGACTCGGGTAAATGCAATAGGATTATTGCTTCAAATCGAGAGCAGAGCTCTGCTCTGCGTCGGCCAGATTTGAGTTCAAAAGATTCCCGAAATGTGATATCATCTGTGCGTATCGGTTAATCATAGTTAACCAACACTGTTAATTATATATACACGGAAGGTATTCATGACTTTAAAGGAACTTGGAATCGGTGAATCTGCTGTCATTAAGACTGTCGGTGGTGAAGGCGCGCTCCGCCAGCACTTTCTCGACATGGGAGTTATCCCGGGCGCAGATGTCACCGTTATTAAATATGCACCGCTCGGAGACCCTGTGGAACTTCAGATACAGGGCTACAAGCTTACACTGAGGCTCGATGATGCGGCAAAGATCGAAATTGAAAAATGCGATTCAGCATCAACTGAAAGATTATCTCCGGAGGTTAATGGCGAACCCCTGCAACCTGTCGAGGAATACAGAAAGGCTGAGACTGAGCATCCGGGCCTCGGCGAAGGCGGACGTTTCCATCCTAAGGGCACCGGAAATCCGCTGCCGGACGGAACGCTTCTGACTTTTGCCCTCGTCGGCAACCAGAACAGCGGCAAGACCACCCTTTTCAACCAGCTTACAGGCGCCAATCAACACGTCGGCAACTTTCCGGGAGTAACAGTAGACCGCAAGGACGGACCTATCAAGGGCCATCCGGATACGCTGGTGACTGACCTGCCGGGCATATATTCAATGTCCCCTTACAGCAGCGAAGAGATCGTATCGAGGAACTTCGTTCTGCAGGACAAGCCGAAAGCGATCATCAACATCGTTGATGCCACCAACATTGAGAGAAATATGTATCTTACGATGCAGCTTCTCGAGATGAACGTTCCGGTCGTAGTTGCGCTGAACATGATGGACGAGCTCCACGCCAACGGAGGCACGGTCGATGTCAATGAGATGGAGAGCATCCTCGGCACACCGGTAGTCCCTATCTCGGCTGCCAAGAACCAGGGAATCGACGAGCTCATCGATCACGCGATACATATCGCAAAATATCAGGAAAAACCGATGCGTACCGACTTCTGTGATCAGAACGATCACGGCGGAGCGGTGCACAGATGCATACATGCGGCATCGCATCTTATCGAGGACCATGCGTTGAGTGCGGATATTCCTCTGAGATTTGCTGCAACTAAGGTCATCGAAGGTGACCCTATCGTCATCCGCAGCCTCGGCCTTACTCAGAATGAGAAAGAGACCATCGAGCACATCGTGCTCCAGATGGAAGAAGAGCGCGGACTTGACAGAAGCGCTGCAATAGCAGACATGCGTTTTGCCTTCATCAAGAAGGTCACAGCCCAGACTGTACGCAAGCCGCATGAAAGCAAAGAGAGGATCAGAAGTGAGAAGATAGACCGCTTACTGACCGGCAAGTACACCGCTATCCCGGCTTTCATCGCGATAATTGGCATCGTGTTCTACCTCACATTTAATGTGATAGGTGCATGGCTACAGGGCCTGCTCGAGACAGGCATAGGCGCACTGGCCGGTGCCGTGGATGCAGCACTGACTGCAGGCAATGCCAATGAGGCTCTGCACGGCCTTATCATCAAGGGAATATTCGAGGGCGTCGGAAGTGTTCTGAGCTTCCTGCCTATCATCGTGGTGCTGTTCTTCTTCCTATCACTGCTGGAGGATTCAGGCTACATTGCAAGAGTTGCATTCGTCATGGATAAGACACTGCGGCGGCTGGGCCTCTCAGGCCGCAGCATCGTGCCTATGCTTATAGGATTCGGATGTACCGTTCCGGCTGTAATGGCAACACGTACCCTGCCGAGTGAGAGAGACCGCAGGATGACAATACTGCTGACGCCGTTCATGAGCTGCTCAGCCAAAGTCCCGATTTACGCGTTCTTCGTCAACGCATTCTTCCCGGGACGCGGCGGTCTTATCATGACAGGCCTCTATGTTCTCGGGATACTGGTCGCCATACTGGTAGCGCTTCTCTATCGCGGCGCGCTGTTCAGGGGTGAGGCTGTTCCGTTCGTCATGGAGCTGCCTAATTACCGACTGCCGGGCGCCAAGAACGTAATGAGGCTTCTGTGGGACAAGGCGAAGGACTTCCTGCAGAGAGCATTCTCGGTCATCTTTATAGCGACGATAGTTATATGGTTCCTGCAGAGCTTTGACTTTGGACTTCATATGGTTGCAAACCAGCAGGAAAGCATGCTCGCTGTCATCGCAGGCTACATCGCACCGCTCCTCTCGCCTATCGGTCTCGGCGACTGGCGGATAGCCACATCGCTCATATCCGGCTTCATGGCCAAGGAAAGCGTTGTTGCTACACTGGGCATACTCTTCGGGCAAAGCGTAAGTACGGCTATCTCATCAGCTTCCGCTGCATCGCTTCTGGTGTTCTCGCTTCTCTACACTCCATGTGTAGCAGCGATTGCGTCGATCAGAAGAGAAATGGGCGGCAGATGGGCCTTCCTGGTAGTCATATGGCAGTGCGTGATAGCATGGCTCGTATCCTTCATAGTCTATATGATAGTGCTGTAACGTGAGTCAATGCTGCCAGCTTAAATAATCAATCGAAAAGCCTGTCCGGCAAGCGATCGGTTTCACTTGTCAGGCAGGCTTTTTCAGTGCCGTTTTCTGTCTCTAATATCTGTCCTGCTTTCCTTATCAGTCTTCTTCCTCTTCCCTGCTCTCGGCAAGCTCCTCAAACATGGCCTTGACTGTCGGAGCATTCTTAGTCAGTTTCTTGATGGACAGATCCTGCGCCTTGTCGTTGGCCAGACGCAGATTTCTCTCTGATGATGTAAGCGCTTCCTTGACCTTCTCGAGCTGTCTTATCGACTTGTCTATCTCATTGATCGCATCCTCGAATTTACGGCTTGCAAGCTCATAATTCCTACCGAAGGCGTTCTTGAAGCTCTCCATGTTCTCCTCAAAGTGAAGGATGTCGACCTGCTGGTTCTTGACGATCTGCAGTTCTCTCTGATACTTCAGGGAGTTGAG
Organism: uncultured Clostridia bacterium; assembly: GCA_946402595.1. GTDB lineage: Bacteria > Bacillota > Clostridia > Peptostreptococcales > Anaerovoracaceae > Crickella. The sequence continues at coordinate 7,438 of CAMIWY010000009.1, read as the reverse complement.
GGCTGCATTTCTGAGGAGTGTTATCATCGGAATGAAGAACTGAGGACGGATGACATACATCTTCTCATACTTGTATGAAACATCCACGATACCGTTGTTGTACAGCTCGTTATCGGCCTCAAGGAGCGATACCAGCACTGCATACTCGCAGTTCTTCTCCTTGCGGTCCTTGTCGAGTTCCTTGAAGAAGTCCTCGTTCTTATGCTTGGTAGCAGTGGTATCCATCTCATTCTTCATCTCGAACATAATGGAGATGAATTCAGTGCCGTCATCGGACGACTCACGGAAAATGAAGTCCCCTTTGCTGCCTGTCCTTGCATCATTATCTTTCTCGAAATACGCATTCGGAAAAGCAGTCATCCTGATCGAATTGAACTGGTTCTGGCAGTGCTGCTCGAGGCTTTCTCCAACCATCTTGGTTGACTGGCGCGCCTTGAAGTCCTTGAGTCTCTCTATCTCTTCGTCACGGAGTCTCAGCTCGCCTTTATGCTGTTCAAGGAGCTGCTTCTCTGTCAGCTCGTTCTGTCTCTGCTGCACTTCAAGATCGCCGCTGAGTTTAGTGATCTCAGCATTCTTGTCAGCGATTTCCTTATCCTTTTCCTGAACAGCCTTTGTGACGGCAAGTTCCCTCTCGGTATCGCTCTTCTCGACCTCAGCCTTAAGTTTATTGAGCTGCTCTGTGAGATCAGCGCGGAGCCTGTCAATCTCTCTGTCCTTATCAGCCTTTATGCGCTCTACTTCTCTGTCGCGCTCAGCCTTAAGGCGCTCTATCTCATTGTCCTTTTCAGTTCTGATTTTCTCTGTCTCGCTCTGCTTCTCGGCTTTCAGAAGTTCGATCTTTTTCTCTCTGTCAGCAAGCTCTGACTCCTTCTCGGAAAGAGTCTTATCGAACTGCTTTTCCTGCTCCATGCGGGCCATACGCAGCTCGTTTTCTCTCTTTTCAGCAAGCTCGGATTCGCGTTTTGCGATCTCCTTTTCAAACTCACTGTCTCTGACCTGCTGAACGATCTGAGCGTATCCGGTCTCATCTACCTGAAATACCTGTCCGCAGTTAGGGCACTTTATTTCCTGCATAACATATCCTCCCACTCAGCTTCTCTGAATCCAATCAAAACGCCGCCATCGTCGATTACAAGCGGTCTCTTGACGAGCATGCCGTCAGTTGCGAGCAGATCGAGCATCTCATCGTCGGTCATATTGCCGAGTTTGTCCTTGAGCCCCATGTCTCTGTACAGCATGCCGCTGGTGTTGAAGAACTTTCTGAGCGGCTTACCGCTGGCTGCGTACCATTCAGCCAGTTCACCTCTCGATGGGTTATCAATCTTTATATCTCTGTAATCGTAGCTGATTCCCTTTTCATCCAGCCACTTCTGCGCTTTTTTGCATGTACTGCATTTCGGATAACATATAAGAAGCATGTCACACCTCCTGTCTTTTCTCTATTATAGCCCTGATCGGCCTGAAGTCTATCGATAATCCCCCGCCGGATATTCCGACAGGTACCTGATCCTCAAATGTGTATCTTTTAAACATCTCTGCATTTTCATAGCTGAAAACATCAATTATGAACATATCAGGGTCTATCACCCAGTATTCTCTTACCCCTGCCTCAAAGTATGCATTCAGCTTATCCTTCATATCCCTTACGGCCGTCGATGGTGACAGAACCTCAATCACAAAGTCAGGGGCACCTTCTATGTATTTTCCGTTATCCACCGCGTCATTCTGACATATTACGAAAAGATCCGGCTGCAACATCGTCCTGTTGTCCTGGCTGAGCCTCACATCAAGCGGAGACTGATACGGCATACATTCAAAGTCATGCCTTTCAGCATAATCAAGAAGTTCCTTCATGATAAGTGAGGTTGCCATCTGATGTCTGGATGTTGGTGAAGCAAGATCATACAGATAACCGTTGATGAGTTCTACTCTCCTGTCTGCAGAAACTCTTATATAATCTTCAACAGTATATGGTCCGGCCTTATCACCTGTACTATGAATCTCCTGTACTTCCAGCTGATTATTCACAGTTTCAACCTTTCCGTACAGCTTAGCCAGATTCGATTCTCTGACAACTGAAGTTCCGCTGTCATCAGTGCTGTAAAAATATCTGTCAGCATTCTCTTTCAGGAGGACGCGCTCGATCCTGAGCCTTGTTTCAAGTCTCGGATTGGTCGTTATTCCGGCAAAAATCTTCTGCACAGTGCTGAGAGGCACACCTGAACGTTCAGCGATCATCTCAGAAGTGAGTCCGAGTTCATATTTATAACGCTTCATTTCCTCAATATTCACACACTCACCTCCAGTGGCAGCAGTTATACTTTTCATTATTACTATGCATCTATTTTAGCACAAGTGTTCGTTTATTGCAATTAATTTTCCATTTTATTTCCATTCTGACATTCAAAAACAGCGGGCCGATATTGCCCGCTGTCTTCTACGATCTGTATTAATTCTGCCAGTTACTCGTAGATTTCCCAGTGTCCTGTCTCGAGTGCCTTCAGAGCGCCTTCTGCAAGAGCCTTCATCTCCTCTTCTCCAGGGAATCTCATGATAGGTGCGATCTTGCTTACATATGAGCTGATCTCCTCGCAGAATCTCTCAGAGTATGCCATTCCGCCTGTAAAGATGATAGCATCGACATCATATCTGAGAACTGCAGACATAGCACCGATATCCTTAGCCAGCTGATAAGCGATTGCCTTGAACGCCATCATCATCTTCTCATCACCGTCATCAAATGCAGCATTCTCTACTACTCTGAAGTCCTTTGTTCCTGTATATGAGTAGATTCCGGCTTCCTGTCCGATGATCCTCTTGACATCAGCCTTGGTCATGCCTTCCTTGAAGCAGAGGTTTACAAGTGCGTTCGCAGGAAGAGCTCCGCCTCTGTCCATACCCATCGCACCGTCGTCCTTGACGTTGTTTACGTCAACGACTTTGCCCTTCTTGTGAGCACCTACAGATACGCCGCCGCCGAGGTGACAGATGACAAGGTTGAGTTCCTCATATGCCTTGCCGAGCTGCTTTGCAGCCTTGCGGGCTACCGACTTATGGTTGAGAGGATGGAAGAACGACTGTCTTTCGAATCCTTCAAGTCCGAGTCCTGAATATCTTGCAAGAGGCTCCATCTCGTCAACGCAGACAGGGTCTACGAAGAACGAAGGGATGCCTACGGAATCAGCAAGTTCCTTGGAGATGTATGCTCCGAGGTTAGCTGCGTGCTCGCCGTAAGGAGGATTCTTGATGTCGCGGATAACAGCGTCATTTACCTTGTATGTACCGGACGGGATGTGCTTGAACAGTCCGCCTCTTCCGCAGATAGCATCAAAGTCAGTCAGCTTGTAACCCTTATCCTCGATAGTCTTCAGGATAGCTTCCTTTCTGAACGGAGCCTGATCTACGACATGAGGATACTTAGCGATCTCAGCAGCATCATGGTCGATGCCTACACGCATCACCTCATTCTCATCTTCAAATACGCAGATCTTTGTTGAAGTAGCGCCAGGGTTGATAACAAGAATCTTCTTCATGAGATAAATACTCCTTTCGGCTTACACCTTTATTTTGATTAGGGGATTAATATGTGTTTTTTATTCATAAGACCACACGGTCCTATCAATTATACATTAAGTCGGGCATCTCTGCACGTTTTTTACAGTCTTGAATAAAAGGGAGCATATCTGAAGAATTGTCAACCCGCAAGAGCAGCAAGACAATTCCGAAGAATGCTGAGTAACTGAGCGGCTGACACTTGCAACTGTCTGAGCGAAGCGAGTTTTGCAAGTGTCCCGCGAAGTACGAAGCGTTTCGCGAATTGTCCTGCGATGAGGACTGCAATTATTCAGATATGCTCCCTTTTTAATTACTACTGTATATCTTCCAGGCGTGCGATTAGCTGTCCGGATTTGACACTTTCCGCTTCCTTGACATATATCTTTGCGATGACACCGTCACCTGTCGAGATGACATTGGTCTCCATCTTCATGGCTTCGATGATCGCGATCGGCTGACTCTGCTTCACCTCATCACCCTCGGATACGAGCACCTTGATGATGGTTCCAGGGATGTTGGCTCCGATCTCCTTCTCGTCATCCTGATTAGCGAACTGGATCTGTGATCCCGCAACGGACTTGGTCAGAGCCTGCTTATCCTTGATGCTGACGACTCTTCTGTAACCGTCGACGGTGAATGTGAGGTCACGGTTACCAGCCTCGTCTGTATCGCCTATATCTTCAAGTGTGATGACCATGATCTTGCCCGGCTTGAGCTCGACCTCGACAGTCTGTCCGAGAGCGATGCCGTGGAAGAATACATCACTGCCCATATTGCGGAAGTTGCCTACCTCGCGGAGCTTCTTGATGTAGTCATCGAATACCTTGCTGTACATGGAGTACGAAACGAGCTCCTGATCCGTTCCCTCGAGATCGAGGTCTTCTGTAAGATGGCGTCTGAACTCATCAAAGTCATCAGGCGGCAGCAATTCTCCAGGTCTTACGGTGATCGGCTTCCTGTCCTTGAGTACTACTTTCTGCAGGTCCTCAGGAAAACCGAACTCAGGCTGTCCCATCATACCTTCGAAATATGTAACTACACTGTCAGGGAAGTCAAAATCAGCGCCCTTCTCAACGATGTTCTCCGGTGTCAGGTCGTTCTGTACCATGAATATCGCAAGGTCTCCTACCATTTTGGATGACGGTGTTACCTTGATGATGTCGCCGAGCATCTTATTGACCTTGACATACATGTCCTTGACCTCGTCGAACTTGTATCCGATGCCAAAGCTCTCGACCTGAGGCTTGAGGTTGGAATACTGTCCGCCAGGGATCTCGAGTCTGTAGATCTCAGCTGTCGTAGCCTTGAGGTCAGACTCAAAGTCTCCGTATACAGGTCTTACATCGCTCCAGTAGTCGGAGATCCTCTGCAGGCCCTTGGTATCCATCCTGGTGTCTCTCTCACTGTTCTCAAGAGCAGCGACGAAGGAGTTCAGGGCCGGCTGAGATGTCAGTCCGGACATGCTGTTGAACGCAGCATCAACGATGTCCACGCCTGCCTCAGCTGCGAGCATCAGGGTAGCAACTCCGTTGCCGGATGTATCGTGAGTATGCAGGTGGATAGGCACTGCAACTTCGTTCTTGAGAGCCTTGATCAGTCTGAATGCAGCCACAGGCTTGAGAAGTCCGGACATGTCCTTGATGCCGATGATATGAGCACCCTGCTTTTCGAGGTTCTTGGCCATCTTCACGTAGTAGTCAAGAGTATACTTGTCACGGCTCTCGTCGAGGATATCTCCTGTGTAGCACATCGCAGGCTCTGCTATGCCTCCGACGTTCAGTACCTCGTCAAGTGCGACCTCAATGCCGCGTACCCAGTTCAGAGAGTCGAATATACGGAACACATCGATGCCCGCCTTCTTCGCTTCCTGAACGAACTTCCTGATCGTATTGTCCGGGTAGTTCTTGTACCCTACCGCGTTGGCGCCTCTTATGAGCATCTGGAAGAGAACGTTAGGGATCTCACCTCTCAGAGTCTCCAGCCTCTCCCACGGATCCTCTCCGAGGAATCTCATCGCAACATCGAATGTAGCGCCGCCCCACATCTCATATGAGAACAGGTCCTTGCCGTACAGAGCCATGGCAGGTGCTATCCTCTCCATGTCCCTTGTCCTTACTCTTGTTGCTATCAGCGACTGCTGAGCGTCTCTCAGCGATGTATCTGTAATGAGCACCTTCTTCTGATCGAGTACCCAGTCGGATACTCCCTTTGCGCCCTTTTCCTCGAATAACTGCTTGGTTCCTCTGAGTCCGACGATCTCGGTTCTCCTGACATCAGGAACTACAGGGATATTGAATGTTCCGGCCTTGTCCTTACGTCCGTTGACGACCATGTCTCCGAGGAAATCAAGTACCTGTGCCTCCTTGTCTGCAACGGAGCGGATATTGAGAAGCTCAGGATTGTTGGCGATGAATCCGGTATTGCACTCACCTTTGCGGAAAGTCGGATGGTTCAGAAGGTTCAGAAGAAATCCGATGTTGGTCTTTACGCCTGTGACCTTCATCTCCTTGAGAGCTCTTACCGCCTTGCTGCATGCGCCGTTGAAAGTCCTGTCATGCGAGCAGATCTTGACGAGCAGCGAGTCGTAATACGGTGTGATTACAGATCCGGTAAAACCGTTTCCGCCATCGAGCCTGATGCCGTTTCCTGAAGCAGAGCGGTACTCTGTGATCGTTCCGGTATCAGGTGCAAAATTATTGGTAGGGTCCTCGGTCGTTACACGGCACTGGATCGCGTATCCGCGAACCTGGATGTCGTCCTGGCTCTTGATATTGATCTCTTCCGAGTCAAGTCTGTAGCCCTCAGCTACCAGGATCATCGCCTGAACGAGATCGATGCCTGTGATCAGCTCACTGACCGTATGCTCGACCTGGATCCTTGTATTCATTTCGATAAAGTAGTGGTTTCCTTCCCTGTCCACGAGGAACTCAACAGTACCTGCACTTCTGTAGTTGACAGCGCGTGCGATCTTGAGAGCATCCTCACAGATCGCCTGTCTCTGCTCATCAGTGATGCACAGAGCCGGTGTGAACTCAACTACCTTCTGGTGTCTTCTCTGTACGGAGCAGTCTCTCTCATAGAGATGTACAACATTGCCGTACTTGTCTCCGAGGACCTGCACTTCGATGTGCTTTGGCTCCTCGATGTATTTCTCGATAAATATATCCCCGTTTCCGAATGCCTTTACAGCCTCGTTCTGAGCGCTGTGGAACTGAGGCAGGAGGTCCTCTTCCTTACGGACGATCCTCATTCCTCTTCCGCCGCCGCCTGCAGCCGCCTTGAGCATTATAGGGTAACCTGCCGCATTCGCGAACTTGATCGCATCATCGTCATTGCTGATGGCAGCCTCGACACCCGGGATGCACGGAACGCCGACTTCGTCAGCGACCATTTTGGACTGGATCTTATCACCGAGACGGTTCATCATCTCGTGAGTAGGTCCTATGAATGCGATCCCTGCCTCTTCGCATGCCTCTGCAAAGTCGGCATTCTCTGACAGGAATCCGTAACCCGGATGGATAGCATCGCAGCCTTTGGTCTTTGCCATGCGGATTATCTCATCGATATCGAGATATGCATAGATAGGGCTCTTGCCCTTGCCTATCTCATATGACTCATGAGCCTTGGTGCGGAACAGGGAGTTCTTGTCCTCAGCCGAATAGATGGCTACGGTCCTGATCCCCAGCTCTCTGCACGCACGTATTACTCTTATCGCGATCTCACCACGGTTGGCGATGAGCACTTTTCTGAATTTTCTGATCTCCGGCATATACCCCTCCGTTGTTTACGGTAATGATTTATCTGTTTCTGTTGTTGTACTTACGTCTTTCAAGCTCTGTAAGCAGCTTCTTGCGCAGTCTGATGTCGTCCGGTGTTACCTCGA
>CAMIWY010000008.1 GCA_946402595.1 uncultured Clostridia bacterium | reverse complement strand
ATTGTCCCTGTTGTGCTGAAGGATGCCCTCGATCTGATCAAGGCTCAGCGGGATGCCGGTAGGTGCATTAGGGTTGGCGATGAACACCGTGCCCTCTGCATCATAGTAGTCTTCAGGGTCGATGCTGAAGTCCTCCTTCAGCGGAACTTCCCTGTATTTCACTCCCGTTATATCCGCGAACACCGGGTAGAAGCCGTATGTGATCTTAGGAAAAACAGCAGGCTTTCCACTGTCGCAGTATGCGAGGAATGCAAAATATATCGTCTCATCAGAACCGTTGTTGCAGATGATCTCATCAGGGTCAAATCCCTGCACTGCTGCTATCGCCTTGCGCAGCTCAGTGCAGTCAGGATCCGGATACAGCTGCAGATTCTCTGCGGCCTCCTTCACCGCACTGACCACTTCAGGTGCAGGCGGGAACGGCGACTCATTGGTGTTAAGCTTGGTCAGCACCTGAGTCTTCGGCTGCTCGCCCGGAGTGTACGGTTCAAGTGATGCGTATTTACTGCTAAGAAACTTACTCATAATCTCTGTGTCCTCTTTTGAGGCTCAGGGGCTTCGGTATACCCTGAGCCTTTTATCCGGTTATTGTTTTTTCTCTGAGCGGATGAGCACGCTGCGTGCATGTCCTGTCAGTCCTTCCTTGCGGGCGAATCCCGCAATGTCCTCTGCCACTTCCGCCAGTGCATCACCTGTGTAATAAGTGTACTGCATCTTCTTCACAAAGTCATCGACTGACAGTGGATTGGAGAACCTTGCCGTACCGCTTGTCGGAAGTGTGTGGTTAGGTCCCGCGAAGTAGTCTCCGAGAGCCTCCGGGCAGTTCCTGCCCAGGAAGATGGATCCTGCGTGCTTTACCTTGCCGAGCCATTCGAACGGGTCATCGACGCAGAGCTCGAGGTGTTCAGGTGCTATCTCATTGGATATCTCTATTGCCTGCTCGAGGTCCTCAGCAACTATGATCTTGCCGTTGTTGTCTATTGACGGTCTGGCTATCGCTTCGCGTTCAAGTGTTGCAAGCTGTTTCTCGATGGCCTGCTGTACGGCAGATGCCAGTTCAGCTGAGTCTGTAACGAGGACCGCGCTGGCGTTCTTATCATGCTCTGCCTGTGACAGCATGTCTGCCGCAACTACCTCAGGATCGCTCTTGCCGTCGGATACTACGAGTATCTCGCTCGGTCCTGCGATCATGTCTATGGATACTCTGCCGAATACCTGCCTTTTGGCCTCTGCCACAAAAGCATTGCCCGGTCCGACTATTTTGTCCACCTTCGGAATGGTCTCCGTGCCGTATGCAAGCGCCGCTATAGCCTGGGCGCCTCCGGTCTTGAAGATGCGCACCTCACCGGCTCCGCTGACTGCATTGCGCGCAGCCTGAGCTGCGGCGATTATGGCAGGATTGATGCTGCCGTCCGCATCAGGAGGTGTTACCATGATGATCTCACTGCATCCTGCTATGAGTGCCGGTATGGAATCCATCAGCACGGTGGAAGGGTATGCCGCAGTGCCGCCAGGTACATACAGCCCGGCTCTCTCGAGAGGGACCACCTTCTGCCCCATGATGATTCCCGGAGTATCGTTTATGATGAAACTGTTCCTGACCTGTTTAGTGTGGAACTTCACGATATTGGCAGCCGCTTTTGCCAGGATGTCAGTGAATCCCGGATCGGTCTCTTCTATCTTCTTCAGCGCCGCCTCTCTCTCCTCTTCAGTGAGCTCGAGGACGAATCCATCCGGATCTATCCCGTCGAACTTCGCCGCGTAACGGACCAGAGCCGCATCACCGTTTTCCACTACATCATTTATTATCTCAGTCACCGTGCCGGAAACATCCATGACCGGCTCAGATCTCGAGAAGATCTCCGCCGGAGTCAGTTCCGCAAACTTCAGTATTTTGATCATTGCATTACCCCTTGTTATATCCTGCTGAGCAGTGTGTTTATTGCTTTGCTCTTGAAGTTGTAGCCGGACTTGTTGGCTATCAGCCTCGCACTTATATCCATTATCTCCTCGTACACGACGAGGTTGTTTTCTCTCAGTGTCGTGCCTGTCTCCACGAGGTCGACTATCACGTCAGACAGGCCGAGTATAGGCGCTATCTCGATGGAACCGTTCAGTTTGATTATATCGATATCCCTTCCGACCGACGCGTAGTAGTCCTGCGCGATGTTTACGAACTTGGTCGCTACCCTCAGAGGATACTCTGAATCGTCCCTGAACCCCTTAGGCGCGGCCACGACCATGCGGCACTTGCCTATTCCGAGGTCCTTCAGCTCATACACATTCGGCTCGTACTCAAGCAGAATGTCCTTGCCCGCAACGCCTATATCCGCCGCTCCGCGCTCAACGTAGATAGGAACATCGGACGGCTTTACCCAGAAATATCTGACTCCCGCCTCTTTGCTCTCAAACACCAGCTTGCGGCCTTCGAAGATATCCGGGCATCCGTAGCCCGCTTCCTCGAACATCTTATATACCTTTTCACCGAGCCTTCCCTTCGGAAGAGCTACATTTATCATCTTGCTGTCCATACTCTATGTCCTTACCGTGTGTCAAAAAGGACCGTCCCCAGTGACACATTATTCGTCTTCTTCAGGCGCTCTGTAGCTGCTGAAGAAGGATTCTATCGCTTCATCTCCCGCCGTTCTTCCCAGCATGCCGAGGTTGTCGAGGTACACTGCGAATCCGATCGCACGCGATTTCTTCTTCATCCTCTGCATCAGCCTGTCGTATCTTCCTCCGACAAGCACGCTCTCCGGCAGTCCGTCTATATACCCTTCAAATGCCATGCCGTTGTAGTAATTTGTGTCCCCTATAACAGAGAAGTCCATAACTATATGCATGTCCTTTCCGTCTTCACCGTCATAGAGGCTGCCCAGAACTTCCTTCAGTTCTTCCACCTCAGGCTCTGCGACAGTGCCGCGGCATATCTCTTCAAGCTCAGGCATGACCTCGGCAGGCGTTCCGTACAGTCCGAGCAGTCCGGTCAGAACGCCGCACTTTTCAGCCGGCACCTCATTGTCTTCGCACACCTTCGCTATGCCGTGCAGGTTCTTCTCTCCCGCAAGTCTCAGAAGTTCGCTTCTTACATACCTGCTGTCGGACATGTCATCGATTATGAATGTGAGCATGTCTATGTCCGAGATCCTCAGTATATAATCATTATCGCCTGCCACCAGGGCCAGACTCTTTTCCGCCAGCCTGATGACCTCCGCTGCAGCCTGATTGCCGGCTGCCCCGATGCACTCGAGACCCATCTGCATGATCTCTCTGAAAGTATTCGTTCTCTCAGATACTCTGTATACATTCTCATCGTAGAACAGCTTCTGCAGTTCATCCGGCCTGTCGTCCAGGTTCTTTACTATCGAAAGCGTAACGTCAGGCTTGAGAGCCTTGAGCTTGCCGTTAGTATCCGTAAAAGTGATGACCCTGTCAGAAAGCAGATAATCCTTGTTGCGGCTGTAGAGATCATAGTCCTCGAACTTTCTCATCCTGTAAGGACCGTATCCCGCCCTCGTATATAGAGTCCTCAGCGCGAATATCCTTCTCTCTGTCCTTGTCAGCACACTGTCGTCATATTGCATGTATTTCACCCTTTTCCGTTCCGCTCCGGTTCTCTTTTTTCTGCATTTTGTACGCAAAATCCGCAGAGTATTGTAATTACTCGGTCACTTTACCACGCTAAATCGCTAAAGTCAACTCGTATCGTGTATTTATCAAGGTTCAAGAGTCTTTTTCAGCTGTTTTCCGCCTCCGCGACTCCTTCTCCCTGCTCTTTCTCGCCTGTGCCAGCACCTGCTTCATGGCTGAATCCCTGTCGATGCCCGCAAGCCTCAGCTTGTGCGCGTAATCAAGCAGCTCTCCCATCTGCTCTCCCGGCTCGATGCCGGCTTCTATAAGGTCCCTGCCCGTCACGTGAGGCTGCGCCATCGTATCAAGGTAAGATCTCAGTCTCTCCTCCAGGAACTCCGGGTCACCCGAGAACTCCTCACTTCCGGAGACTACCGGATGGTCCGCCTGTGCAAAATATATGAGGTCTCCGGGAGCCGCTGCCGCATCGAACATCCTGTTGGTCGACTTGAGCGAAGTCCTGTTATAGGCAGCGATGTTCGGTCTCATGTGAAGAGGCACCATGTTCAGCACGTATGATATGACTTCGTGCTCATTCGTCAGTCTGTGGATGAACCGGCTGACTATCGGCACCCCCTGCGTCTCATGCTCGTACGCATGTATGCGGCCCTTTACGAACGCCGTAGTGACCGCTTTGCCCATATCATGTGTAAGCGCGAGCATCATGAAACGGAAAGGTTCAGAGACCTGGTCCCTGAAAACTGCCGCCCTGTCGACGACCTGCATAGTATGCGTCCACACGTCGCCCTCCGGATGAAAGACCGGGTCCTGCTCGACCCCGATGAGGTCTTCAAGCTCTGAGAACCATGTCCCGAGCTGATCCATTTCTCTCAGCACCTCAAAGAAAACCGACGGCTTTTCCGCCTTGAGAAGAGCCTTCTTCATTTCTTCAGTCACGCGCTCTCTCGAAAGGGACGACAGATCTATAGTTCTGCACAGCTCTATTGTCTCAGGCGCTACGCTGAAGCCGAACCTCGCCGCGAACTGCGCGGCTCTAAGCACTCTAAGAGGGTCCTCGACAAATGTCGCATCATCGATGTGTCTTATGACCATCTTCGCAAGGTCTTCCTGTCCGCCGAAATGATCCACGATCTCCCCGGTCAGGACATCCTCCATCAGAGCATTGATGGTAAAATCCCTGCGCCTGGCAGCTTCATATGTGCCTATGAACGGATCAACATCGACTTCGAAGTCCCTGTGTCCGGCACCGGTCTTTCTCTCGCGCCTCGGCATGGCGATGTCTATATCTTCTCCGCGGAGGGAATATATTCCGAAGCTCTGTCCGTAAGAGAGCGGCTCACCGCATTCCTCCAGAATATGCATCAGAGTCTCCGGCGTCACTCCGTGGATCTCGATGTCCACGTCCTTGTTATCTATGCCCAGCAGACGGTCGCGCACAAAACCGCCGACGTAATACGTGTTTCCGCCGGCTGCCTTTACCTTTTCCGCGATCCTCTTTTCAATGCTGGTCTTCTCTGTCATTATGTTTCCCGTCTTTTATGTCCCGGTTCAGGCGCACTGTACGCCTGTCCGGCTTATATATACTTCTCTATGATGACCCATGTGCGGCCCTTTTTCGACTCGCCCCCTACCTCTTTCAGAAGCGCCTTGCCCCTGCCTCTCAGAACGAGTACCGCTCCTTCCTCGACTCTCGCATCCGGCTTGAGGCACTCGATGTGATCGACAGATACTATCCCGCCGCGGATCGCCTCCGCCGCTTTGCTCCGGGACAGCTTGAACGCCGATGCGATGATGCTGTCAAGACGGGCTGAAGGGACTGTATCCTTTATTATCTGTGTCCTTACTTCAGGCAGTATCAGCTCGCTCAGAGGATGCACCTCCCTGCTGACGTGCGTCCTGCCCACCTGGATGTATTCCTCAAGCAGAAAGCCGGCTATTTCAGGCACTATGATTATATCTGCACCGTCATCCCTTACGAGGATGTCACCGGTCACGCTCCTGTCTATACCGAGCCCGAGCATCGAACCCAGGTAGTCGCGGTGCGTCAGCTCCCGGGATATAGCCGGCTTCTTCACACGCAGTACCTCGAGAAGGCCTTCATACGCCTCTTCATCAGTCATCGGGATCTCCGCAGGGACGCAGACAAGCATTCTGCGCTCAGCACCTTCATATCCGCCCCACAGGAAAGTCCGCACATCCGCGGAGTGCATCATGACCTGCCTCGCCAGAGCCTGCTCATGCGAATCAAGCAGTCCCGTCGCGGTCACATAATAACCGTCACGGCACTGCCTGATCTTATCTTCTATCCTGGAAACTGTAAGCTCATCGTGAGTCACTTATTTTCTCTCCAGAAACTTAGTCACCAGATAAGCAACCATAAGTCCTATCATTGCTGCTATGAGACTCTTTGCCATTTTACTGTCCTCCGTTTTGCCTATTATTATACTTGAACACTACCTGCTGTTTCTTCTAATCTATTGAATTTTCAAGGTTATTTTTTTATCATAGTGATGTTGGGATGTACGCCTCCGCAGAATGCTGCGACATTTTGCAGGCGGATGATTCATTTTCTCAAAAATCTACAATTGTCACTTTCACGTAATCAGGAGTTATCACTATGGAAAAACAGGAAAAAGCTATTCTGACTGTAGTCGGAAAGAACGAAATCGGCATACTCGCCAAGGTCGCGACCGCTGTTGCCGAGGCACACGCGAGCATCGTCCAGGTATCCCAGATCGTAATGGATGAATTCTTCACCATGAACATGCACATCGAGGTATCTTCGATGAACTGCAGCATCCATCAGCTGGAGGAGAACATCAAGGCAGCTCTCCCCGGTGTTGAAGTCCACGTGATGCACGAAAACATCTTCACCTCGATGCACAGCATCTGATTCCGGGACTGTGCAATACAGCCCAGTTTGACAATCAGATACACGTTCATTACCCACTACTGTCATTAATCAATATAAAATATAACCGGAAGGAAACAGAAATGTTCAACGATAAGGACGTCATGGAGACCATCTCCATGATCAGAGACAACAATCTCGATATCCGTACGAACACCATGGGGATCTCGCTCCTCGACTGTGCGGATACCGATGCCGACAAGGCATGCACAAAAATATACGACAAGATCTGCCGCCTTGCAGGGAACCTCGTAAAGACCGCCGATTCGGTCGGTGAGAAATACGGTATTCCGATCGTAAACAAGCGTGTCAGCGTCACGCCTGTATCAATGCTCGCAGGCATCTCCGGCGGCGACCCGGTAAAATACGCAAAAGCACTCGACAGAGCAGCTCATGAGATAGGCATAGATTTTATCGGCGGATACTCCGCCCTCGTTCAGAAGGGTTTCAGCGCAGGCGACCGCGAACTCATCGATTCGATACCGCGCGCACTCGCAGAGACAGATCTCGTCTGCTCATCCGTAAACATCGGATCAACCAAAGCCGGCATCAACATGGATGCCGTTAAGCTCATGGGACAGAAGGTCCGCGAGGCATCAGAACTCACCGCAGACAGGCAGTGCATCGGTGCCGCCAAGCTCGTAGTCTTCTGCAATGCTGTAGAGGACAACCCGTTCATGGCAGGCGCCTTCCACGGAGTCGGCGAAGCAGACCACGTACTGAGCGTCGGAGTCTCAGGCCCGGGAGTAGTAAGATCCGTACTCGCAGCAATGCCTGACGATGCTCCTCTCCACGAAGTCGCAGAGACTATAAAGAAGACAGCATTCAAGATCACAAGAGTCGGACAGCTGGTAGGCTCGGAAGTCGCTTCCATCCTCGGCACACAGTTCGGCATCGTCGACCTGTCACTCGCGCCGACACCTGCGATCGGAGACTCAGTAGCTCACATCCTCGAGGAGATCGGCCTCGAGCAGTGCGGTGCACACGGAACTACTGCCGCGCTCGCAATGCTCAACGACGCAGTCAAGAAGGGCGGCGTAATGGCATCCTCAAGCGTAGGCGGACTTTCCGGCGCATTCATCCCGGTCAGTGAAGACGACGGAATGATAGCCGCTGCAAGAGCCGGCACGCTTTCAATAGAGAAGCTCGAAGCCATGACAGCGGTATGCTCCGTAGGCCTCGACATGATAGTTATCCCCGGCGATACGACTGCAGAAGTCATCTCTGCCATCATCGCTGATGAGGCCGCCATCGGAATGGTCAACTCGAAGACCACAGCAGTCAGAGTCATCCCGGCCATCGGCCTTAAGGAAGGAGAAGAACTCAACTTCGGCGGCCTTCTGGGATTCGGCCCGGTCATGAAGCTCCGCAGCCAGTCACCTGCGAAGATGATCAACCGTGGCGGACGCATCCCTGCACCGCTCCAGAGCCTCAAGAACTGATACCAAATAAAACTGCATATCTCAGAGCGAGATATGCAGTTTTTTTAAAATGCGAAGTTTCCGTTTACGAATACAGGGACTTCCTCTCCGTCGTGGGTGATCCCGGTTATCGTCATGTCCGAGGAGCCTACCATGAAGTCTACATGTGTCATCGAGAAGTTGGCTCCTCTTTCCTTAAGCTCCTCTTCGCTCATGTTCTCTGCCCCGTATATGTTAGGGTAAGCCTCGCCGAATGCAAAATGGCAGGAGGCGTTCTCATCGAACAGAGTGTTCATGAAGAGTATCCCCGAGTTGGATATTGGCGAGTCATGCGGAACGAGCGCCACCTCTCCGAAGTATGATGCTCCTTCGTCCACGGATATGGCGTCTCTCAGGATCTTCTCTCCTTTTTCAGCGTGTACGTCGACTATTTTCCCGTCCTTCACCTCAAAGCTGAATCCTTCGATCAGTGTGCCGTTGTGTGCAAGAGGCTTGGTCGCGACGATCGTCCCGTTGATGCTGTCTCTCTTAGGCAAAGTGAAAACCTCTTCTGTCGGGATGTTCGCGGAGAACGGCCTTCCGTCCGCACCGTTTTCCTCTCCTCCTGCCCAGTAATGTCCTTCAGGCAGCTCAACGGTCACGTCAGTTCCGGCGGAGTTCTTATACCTCAATTCTTTGAAGTTATATTCATTCAGGATCTGTACGTGTCTCTGCAGTTCATCGGAGTGATCCTTCCAGTTCTGAACTGCATCGCCGCCGTCCACTCTGCAGGCTGCGAGTATCTCTTCCCACAGGCGCACCTTCGCCTCTTCCCTGTCCATGTCAGGAAAGACAGCCTTCGCCCATGCGTCAGTAGGAACTGAGCATACGCACCACGGGAACTCACTTCTCATCTCCCTCTGGCGGAATTTCTCCATAGCTTTGCCATGAGCCTTCTGTGCGCGAGAGATGCGGTCCGGGTCCACGCCCCTCAGGTTCTCCGGATCCTCTGCATAGATGGCCAGCCATCCGGCGCCCTCTTCCGAGACGATATCCCTGAAATCCTTCTCCCACGGATTGACCGAGTCGAAAACATCGTCTTCCGCGTGCAGGTACTTGAGCCTTGTGAGCGCATCATCATTCCAGGACATGATCACTTCTCTGCAGCCTGCCTCATACGCAGCTGCAGCACACAGTCTTGCAAAGTCCGCGCATTCCACAGGGCAGCTTATTGCAAGCCTCTGCCCCTTTCTCAGATTGAGGCCGGATCTTATAAGAAGATCCGCATAATCTTTTTTCAGTTCTTCTATATTCCTAGTCATTCTGCTCTCCATCATTCCTTTTCTTATCAATGGGATAATTATACCCCATCCGGGCAGCACTTGTGTGTCTGTTTCTGTATGTTTTTGTCCGTTTTTTCTTCCTTTCCCAACATCAAATAACGTATAATAAAAGTACTATGAAAATGATAGATTTACTGGACAAAGACAAAAGCAATCTCATAACCGAGCTATCTAATGCAGCCATCCCTGAGAAGGCTATAAGAGTTCTCGAAAATGAGACTGACAAGCTGGTGCTCAGATTCAATGAGCAAAGCGGCAGCGAGCGTGAAAGAGAGACCGCGGCATACCTGATGCAGGCAGTCCGTCTTGCGCTGCCTCTAATCGATTCGACCGGTACCACCAAGGTATGGGAGCATGACAAAGAACCGAAGAAGGCAAAATCTTCATCAGGAGACAGGATCTCCGTTCCGGCAGCACTTCTCATGTTTGCCGGCATCGTCCTGTGCCTCTACGCTATGTTCCCGCTGATCATAGCCGGAATGGAAGCATCCGAGCCGGCTACCACCAGAGAGCTTGTGATCCGGATGCTCGCCGTGTTCGGCGGCCTTGCGGCAGGCATCCTGGGCGGTCTTCTGGTCCGCCGCGGTCCTGTCAGAACCGCCAAGGAGCAGCAGGTCGAGATACACGTAGATGCAGACAAGCTCTACAGGTACTACAGGACAGTTATCCTGTCCGTCGATCAGAGCCTTGATGAAGTCAGCGCAAAAGAACGCTGGGACAAGCGAGAACAGGCAGGCAATATTGACGGCAGACCGGCAACGACGCCTGAGCTTGATCTCTTCTCAGATCTTCTTGCTGCCTCCTACAGCGGAGACCCTGAGTATGCTCTCGAGAAGATCGAAGCCATCAAGTACTACCTGCACAGGCAGCAGATCGAGGTGGTGGACTACAGCGACAGCACTAAGCAGTACTTCGACATGATGCCGGGCACTAAGACAGGCACTATCCGTCCTGCCATGGTAGCTGACGGCAATCTTCTCAAGAAGGGACTTGCCTCAACGCGCAAATAAGGTGTTTTGATATGGACAGATTTTTCGGTTTTGACCTCGGTGACGCCGAGAGCGCCATCGCGAGGCTAAGTAAAGACGATCAGGTAGCTCCTGAGATGCTCACCGTAGTAGGTGAGCAGAGTTTTATTACGGCTTATGCTCAGCTCCAGTCAGGTGAGCTTCTCATCGGTGAGAAAGCCTGCTACGCAGACAGCGTGGTCAAGCGCAAGCTGAGATTCAAGAGCAGATTTCTGAGTGACAGAGGCGTCGCGGCAGACGTCAAGAGTTTTGCCGCAGGCGTGCTCGGCGAGCTGTACGGATGCGGCGACCTTATAAGGAATGAGGAATGCTCATTCTATATAGGCTGCCCTGCCGGATGGGACAGGAATACCAGGGAGCACTACCGTGAGATATTCGAAAGCGCGGGTTATCCGCCTGCCAAGATCATCTCGGAATCAAGAGCCGCGATGGTCAGCGCGTGCCAGTCGCGCCACCTGCAGGTGGGCGTTGACATCCTTTCCAAGCCTGTGCTCGTAATAGATATCGGATCATCCACCACGGATTTTGCATATATCATGGGCGGCAAGGAAGTCGAAATGCAGACAGCCGGCGAAGTCGTACTCGGCGGCGGTCTCATGGATGAGATCCTGCTTGAAGAATCCGTTGCGGCAGCAGGGTTCGGCAAAAAGAAGATCCAGTCAGTATTTGATGCCAGCGAGGCGTGGCGCACATATGCGGAATTTGCCGCACGCCGTCTCAAGGAGAAGTACTACTCCGACGAGGATTACTGGAGCACTCATGAGTGTAAGGAAAGCGTTGTTCTCCACTATGACAGACCTGTCAAGCTGACCCTGAAGATGGACAGGAAGATCGCAGACAGGCTGGTCAACAAGAAGATCGCAAAGCTCGGAAACAAGTCATTCCGCGACGTATTCATCGCTTCGCTCAAGGACGTGAGAGATCATATAACAGGCTCACAGCCTGAGCTCATATTCCTCACAGGCGGCGTCAGCAAGCTGCCTGCTGTAAGAGACTGGTGCACCAGCGTATTCACGGAGGCCGTTATAATCTCCGCTTCAGATCCTGAGTTCTCTGTTGCAAAGGGACTCGCATACTGCGGACGCATCGACGAGGATCTCAAGGAGTTCAAGGAGGATCTCGATCAGCTGATCAGGTCCACTGCAATCGAGGATATAGTTGAAAAACACACGCCGGAGCTCTACAGAAGCGCTGTTGACTGCCTCGTCAAGCCAATACTTGAAGACGTGGCTGCTCCTGTTTTCGACAGATGGAGATCCGGCGAGATAAGAAAGCTGGAGGATACTGACGCGATCCTTCAGACTGAGATAGAAGCTTACCTGAGAGAGGACAAAACGAGAGAGTTGCTGGCAGGCCCTGTCACCGCATGGCTAAAGCCTGTCATTGAGGAGCTTGAGGAGCTGACCGTTCCTATCTGCCTCAGACATAGAGTACCATATACAGCACTGAGCCTGAAGTCGTATCTCTCGGCTTCGGATATAGATATCAAGGTCGATGCGAAGAACATCTTCGCCGTTGAGGAAATGACTTTCCTGATCGACTCCATCGTTACAGCCGTTGTCGCTATTCTTGTTGCGGCAGTCGACATCATACCGTTCATGGCAGGCCCTGAAGGCGTGCTGATCGGCGTAGTCGCCGCAGTCGTCGTTCTCTTCCTCGGAAAGGAGAAGATGCAGGACAAAATGCTCTCCGCAGAGCTGCCTAAGGCCGTAAGGATGCTGATCCCTAAGAACACATTCAGATCGAGACTGGACAGCATTGCCGATGATGTCAAGGCTTCGTTCTATGAGAGCCTGCAGAAAGAAAAGGACGACCAGATCACTCAGAGGATGGTCGAAGAGATCTCAGGCCAGATCGAACAGACGCTCATCAAGATGGCTGAGGTCGTAGAGATCCCGCTTGGCTAGGATGCACGGGACTGATTCCGGGAAGGAATCCTGAATTTAACAAACTAATCTATCAAGGTGAACATATATGCTTAAAGTAAACAGACACGATACTATCATGCGCCTTCTCAGCGAGAACGGAAGCCTTCTGGTTTCGGATGCCTGCGATATACTCGGATGCAGCGATCAGACCATAAGAAGAGACTTTCAGGAACTTGAGGAGCAGGGCCGCCTCAAGAGGATACACGGCGGCGCCTTTATTCCTACAGCTGAGGACAGGGGCGTGCCTGTCGACCTGCGTGCAAAACTGATAGTCAGGGAAAAGCTTCAGATGGCACAGGTCACTGCTTCGGCATATATCAAGAACAACGATGTCATCATGCTCGATTCCAGCACCACCTGCAATACCCTTGCAAGGCACCTGATGGATTCGCTGCTTCACGTCACCATAATTACCAATTCCATTGCCACGGTCAGCGCCTTCTCATCCGGCTCTCCGTCGGCACATCTCATCTGCACGGGCGGAAGATATAAAGAGCGCCTCGGAGCATTCATCGGGACTGATGCAGTTGAGAGCATCTCCGCCCATGTGGCAGACAAGGCTTTCATCAGCTGCAACGCCATCAGTATGGAACACGGCATGCTCGACAACTACGAGAGCCAGATGGACGTACGCCGCGCGATGCTTGCGCACGCCAGGGAAAAATATCTGCTCGTGGACCACACCAAATTCGATGACCAGGCCAACTTCATCATCGGAGATTTTTCCAGTATAAACGGGATAATCACCGATCAGGAACCTGACGAAGTCTGGCTCGGTTTCTTCCGTGAACACGGAATCAACGTGATCTGGTAGCTACCCCGTTTATACTTTGGTTATCTATTGGAGTTATCTATTCTGTCCCCTTTATATCTTGTGAAATAGTGCTTTGCTTTCTGATTACTTCTTGGCCTTGACCTGTCCGTGGGACTGGAACTTGACCATTACTCTTTCCATCTCTTCTCTGTCGAGGATGTTAGGCTTTCCTACGCACATGGTTCTCCACTGGATCTGAGCGACCCACTCGCACTCTCTTGCGATTCCGAATGCATCGTTGATGTCCTTGCCGATGGAGATGAATCCGTGGTTAGCCAGGAGTGTAGCTTTGCCTTCGCCGATAGTCTCAGCTGCTGCAAGAGCGAGCTCCTTGGTTCCGTATGTTACATAAGGTGTAACAGGAACTACGTCTGTTGCTGCGTCAGCAAGTACATAGTGTACGGAGTAGATCGGTGTTCCCATGCATGCAAGTGTTGTGCAGAACATAGCGTGTGTATGTACAGCTGCTGTCATGCCAGGCTTAGCCTTGTACATCTCGATGTGAAGATCCTTCTCGCTTGAAGGCTTTCTGTCTCCGTCTACGATCTCGCCGTCGAGATTCATGATCACGATATCCTCAGGCTGGATCTTGAAGTAGTCCATTCCGGAAGGGCTGATAGCCATGAGTCCTGTCTCAGGATCATAGATGCTGATGTTTCCGCCTGTTCCGTCTGTAAGGTTTTCTGTTATGAGCTTCTTGCCGTATTCAACAACAAGGTTTCTTTCTTTTTCCATTAACATGATTGTCAGTTCTCCTTTTCTCTTTTTCAGGTGTCTCTATACCCTTAGTGTTTTCTTAATTAATAAGTTCCTCTGAGTGCATCTGTCTCTTCGTGAAGCTTCTCTATGATCTCATCGCTCAGCGGGCAGGACTTCAGGCCTACCTCTTCAGGTGAGAATGTGATCGTTCCGTCTTCGAGTACGAAGCACGGGAGACCTGCATAGCCATTCTCTCTTGCCGGAGCGAATTCCTCTCTGTTGTCCCTGAGGCTCAGGAATTCCTTGAGCAGCAGGATGTGCTGGCCAACATCGATGATCTCAAATCTGTCATCATCCTTGACCTGCTCATACAGCCCGGAGC
>CAMIWY010000007.1 GCA_946402595.1 uncultured Clostridia bacterium | reverse complement strand
CAGCAGCAGCGATAGGTGCGGAACCAAGACCAGCCTCGTTCGAGAAGATACCTCTGGCAACACCTTTCTGGAGAGCCAGGAGGAATGCACCGAGTGCACCGCCTGCAGCAGCTCTGAGTCCGAATGCGCCTGCAACTACCTCAACGATAGCATGTGGCAGCTGTCCGATGTTGTAGAAGAATACCAGCAGAGCGGTTACAACGTAGAGAACCATCATAGCAGGAACGATTTTCTCAGTAACCTGAGCGATTCTCTCGATACCACCTACAACTACAGCGATCGTGCCGGCTGTGATGATGATAGTAGCGATGACCTTAACCCAAGTAGCGTCTTCGCCGAATGCTGTGAAAGCAACCTTAGTTGCGCCTACTTCTGTAGCTACCTTGTTGATAGCGTTTACGATACCGTTTACCTGTGTGGATGTTCCGATACCGAGGGCTCCGGCAAGAGCTCCAAACAGTGCGAACATCTTAGCAAGCCACTTCCAGCCGGCTCCCATACCTTTCTCGATGTAGTAGAAAGGTCCGCCAAGGATCGAGCCGTCCGGCTTAACGTGTCTGTACTTAACAGCCAGAACACCTTCTGCATACTTGGTAGCGATACCGAAGAATGCAGCGAACTCCATCCAGAAGAGAGCTCCAGGACCGCCTGCCATGATAGCTGTAGATACACCTACGATGTTACCTGTACCTACTGTAGCAGCCAGCGCTGTTGTAAGAGCACCGAAGCTGGATACGTCACCCTCAGCGCCTTCCTCGTTGGTAACAGCGTATCTGAGGGATAATCCGAGTCTTCTCTGAGGATGGAAGCCTGTGCGAACGGATAGAAGAACACCGACCACGATGATGAGAACCATCATGACGGTACCCCACACCCAACCGTCTAGGGTGCTGATAATTTCGCCAATGCTCATAAAATACCTCCTTACAAATTCACCTTACATATAAATAAGATCAGCGTACTCGTTCAGATTGAAGACACGATAATACGCCAATCTGAATTTATACAATTTAAGGATAAAATCTAAAAAGGTTGATGTCAAACAAAAAATTCGTCAAACATTTATCTAATTTCACTAAACCATCACAAACAGCTGATTTTTCAATGATTTAATAACTGTTTGTTTTCATCGGATCAGGAAAAAAATACATCAAGATACATTTTTAACATGAAAAAAACGTTGAAATGTCAACGCTTTTGGACTGTGCAACAGGTCGTGAAATGATGCGTATTAATTAGTAGACAATGTAGAAATATGACTACGTTGATGGTAAAATACTATGATTGCTTTTTGAAGCGGGATCAGGCTGGGACATACATAAGCCATGTGTGTCCGGACCTGATCCCACTCGAACCATATATTCAAGTGGGAGAAATAATAATGAAAGAAAACTACAGACCGTATCTTGAAACGGTCCAGTCTGTTCTGGCGGAGACTGCCTCCGCTGAGAATGGTCTTTCGGGAGCGCAGGCTTCTGAAAGAATGGAACAGTACGGACCTAACAAGCTCATCGAAGCCAAGAAGAGAAGCGCGATCCTCAGATTCTTCGACCAGATGAAGGATCCTATGATCATCATCCTGCTGGTCGCAGCTGCTCTGTCTCTCGTAACATCTCTGTACGAGGGTGAGAACCCTGCGGATGTCTTCATCATCCTGTTCGTAGTAGTGCTGAATTCAGTACTCGGAGTCGTTCAGGAGAGCAAGGCTGAAGAAGCCATTGAAGCTCTCAAGAAGATGACGGCGGCAAAGACCAAAGTTCTCAGAGATGGTGAGATCACGACACTGCCGAGCGACGAGCTCGTTCCGGGAGATGTCATCATCCTCGAGGCAGGTGACAGCATCCCTGCTGACGGAAGACTTCTCGAAGCTGCATCCATGAAGGTTGAGGAAGCGGCCCTTACCGGAGAGTCCGTTCCTGTTACCAAGCAGTCAGAGGAGATCGTGCTTGAGGAGGGAGCAAAGGACATCCCTCTCGGTGACAGGAAGAACATGATCTACATGGGCAGCACCGTTGTATACGGCAGAGGAAAGGCCGTTATCACCGGAACAGGCATGTCCACTGAAATGGGTAAGATCGCTGATGCGCTTGCACAGGCTGAGGAAGAGATGACACCGCTTCAGATCAAGCTCGCCCAGCTCTCCAGGATACTGACCAGACTTGTCATCGGAATCTGCATTTTCATCTTCGCTCTTGGTGTTATCAAGGCGGGACACATCAGCATGGATGTCATGATCGACACCTTCATGCTCGCGATATCACTCGCTGTTGCTGCTATTCCGGAAGGCCTGGTAGCGGTAGTAACCATAGTGCTTTCCATGGGCGTCACCAAGATGTCCAACAGGAATGCTGTAATAAGAAGGCTTACTGCAGTTGAGACTCTCGGCTGCGCACAGATAATCTGCTCGGACAAGACAGGAACCCTGACACAGAACAGGATGACTGTCGTGGACTACTACGCTCAGGATCAGGATCTGCTTGCTGCAGGAATGGCCCTGTGCTGTGATGCGGAGCTCAAGACCACTGAAACCGGTGAGGAAGTAGTCGGTGAGCCGACCGAGGCTGCTCTGGTAGCATATGCATCAGTTCAGAACATGCCTAAACCGGGACTGGTCAAGATGTTCCCGCGTATCGGAGAGGCTCCTTTTGACTCCGGACGTAAGATGATGTCGACAGTTCACAGGAACACCGAGATGGATGCTCCTGCAGAGATCGACACAGAGCTTGACGAGCTTATCGCAAAATCAGAGTTCGTTCAGTTCACCAAGGGTGCACCGGATGTCGTACTCAGACATTCTGAATACATCCTTACTCAGGAAGGCATCAGGCCTATGACTGAAGAGCTCGCTGAGAGCATCAGACGCGCGAACGCAAGGATGGCGGGCAAAGCGCTCAGAGTCCTTTCCCTTGCTGCCAGAGTACACCATAAGAGACCGGATGATTTCTCACCTGAAGCTCTTGAGCAGGAGCTCATCTTCATCGGTCTTGTCGGAATGATCGACCCTATAAGACCGGAGGTCAAGGACTCTGTTGCTGAGTGCCGCGAGGCCGGCATCAGACCTATCATGATCACAGGTGACCAGCTTGACACTGCAGTCGCCATCGGTAAGGACCTCGGCATCATAGAGAGCGCAGACGATGCGATACTCGGAGCTGCACTGGACGACATGTCTGACGAAGAGCTCCTCAATAAGGTGAGCACCTATTCCGTATATGCAAGGGTACAGCCTGAGCATAAGGTAAGGATCGTCAAAGCATGGCGCGCACACAACATGGTAACCGCCATGACCGGAGACGGCGTAAACGATGCACCGGCTATCAAGTCGGCAGACATCGGAATCGGAATGGGTATCACAGGAACAGACGTCACGAAGAACGTCGCAGATATGATCCTTGCAGACGACAATTTTGCCACTATCGTATCCGCGGTAGAGGAAGGCCGCAGGATCTACGCCAACATCAGAAAGGCTATCCAGTTCCTGCTCGCTACTAATGTCAGTGAGGTAATGTCCATCCTGGTAGCTACAATGCTGAACTTCACTATCCTCAAGCCTGCTCACCTGCTGTGGATCAACCTGATCACAGACTCGCTGCCGGCCCTGGCGCTCGGCCTTGAGGAGGCAGAGGGTGACTCGATGAAGCAGAAGCCTAGAAGCGCAAGAGAAGGCGTTTTCGCAGGCGGAATGGATAAGGATATCGTATATCAGGGTGCAGTGACTACCATGCTTGTAATGGCAGCTTACTTCATCGGCGAGTTCATGGAAACAGGACAGTGGCACATCGTCGCCAGCAATGACGGGATCACAATGGCGTTCCTGACGATGTCGATGTGCGAGATCTTCCACTCATTCAACATGAGATCGAGAAGACAGTCCATATTCACACTTTCGAGACAGAACAAATGGCTGTGGGGCTCCGGCATTGCAGCCCTGCTCCTCACAACCGTAGTTATCGAGGTACCTGCACTTGCAAGACTCTTCGAGTTTGCAACAATCAGCTGGAAGGAGTACGGAGTCGCAATGGGACTCGCGTTCATGATCATACCGATCGTAGAGATAGTAAAAGCGATCCAGAGATCAGTGGCAAAGAGCCGCGGAGAAGAACTCAGAAGCTAGAATCTCATCAAGGTAGTATATTTTGGAAGAGAACAGAGAATTAAGGGAAAAGAAAATAGAGGCATCGGAGGCTGGAGATAAGGCTGTGAAGAAGAGGGATTCTGACAGGCTCGGGACTGAGCCTGTCCATCAGCTCCTTCTTAAGATGTCTGCGCCGCTGATGGTGTCGATGTTCGTAATGGCACTGTACAATATCGTGGACTCCATATTTCTCGGCATGTACAGCACGGACGCTCTGACTGCGGTCTCGTACTGCTTCCCGTTCCAGAACCTCAACGCGGCGTTCGGTATAGGAACTGCCGTAGGTATGAGTGCTCTGCTCTCGAGATACCTCGGAGCGAAGGACTACGACAAAGCGGATAAGGTAGCTCACAACGGATTCATCCTCGTTGCGATCAACTACACGATATTCTTCATTGTCGGATGTTTTGCACCTCAGATCATGAGCCTCATGACATCTGAGAACACCAATGCACAGATCATAGCAGACGGAACGATATACCTCAGGATAACCCAGTGGCTCTCGTTCGCGCCGATGATCCAGTCGATGTTCGAAAGGCTGCTGCAGGGTACGGGCAAAACCAAGTACAACTTCTACATGCAGCTTGCGGGCACTCTGTTCAATACGGCGGTCGATCCTATCCTGATTTTCGGACTGCTCGGCCTGCCGAGGATGGGGGCAAAGGGTGCTGCTCTTGCTACGGTATTCGGGCAGCTGCTCGGCTGTGTGCTCGGCCACCTGTTCAACAGACATTTCAACAAAGAGGTGGCTCTGTCGATCCGCAAGATCAGACCTCACTTCCAGACGATGAAGGACATCTACAGGATCGGTATACCGTCAATCGTGCTTCAGGCTGTCGGGGCTCTGATGAACTTCAGCATCAACAAGATACTTGCCGGATTCTCAGATCTTGCGGTTACTACGTTCGGCGTGTACTTCAAGCTGCAGAGCTTCGTGTTCATGCCTATATTCGGAATGAACAACGGGTCAGTGCCTATCATTGCTTACAACTACGGAGCAGACAGGAAGGACCGTCTCGAGCAGGCTATGAGCCTCGGTGTAAGATACGGCGTCGGAGTCATGTCGGTCGGTACACTCATATTCTGGCTCTTCCCGGCGCAGCTGATGTCGCTATTCAGCGCTCCACCTGAGATGGTGAAGATGGGCGTGGTTGCGCTTCACATCATGTCGCTGAACTTCCCGTTCGCAGGGTATGCGATCATGAGAGGAGCAGCCTTCCAGGCCCTCGGCAAGAGCGTGTACAGCATGAACATCTCTCTTGTAAGGCAGCTGCTCATAATCATCCCGTGCTCATACATCTATGCTAAGATCGGCGGAGTCAACATGGTGTGGTGGGCATTCCCTACAGCGGAGATCGCCGGAGTTGCCATGTCGGTCTTCTACACCTTCAAGATCAGGAAGGAGATCCTGAGCAAGATGACACCAAGATGACTTGTCCTGACGAAGGAGAACCAGTTAGATAATAAAAAGCGCCGGAGCTGATGCTCCGGCGTTTTGCATATACTGTATTGAAATGCGTGAGGCGAAGCCTCTCGTGATCCTATCTCTCCGGCATGAGGAAGCCTACCTTCTTGTAGACCTTGTTCAGTGTCTTGTTGGCTACGTAGGAAGCTCTCTCTGCGCCGTCCTTGCATACGGAGTTCAGATAAGCCTTGTCCTTCATGAGGCGCTCTGCCTCTTCTCTGATCGGAGTGAGGGTATCGATAACGACCTCTGCTACTGCCGGCTTGAATGCGCCGTAGCCCTTGCCCTCGAATTCAGCCTCGATCTGCTCGAAGGACTGACCGGTAAGAGTGGAGTAGATGTTCATGAGGTTGGCAACGCCCGGCTTGTTCTCCTTGTCGTAGCGGATGCAGTTCACTGTATCACTGTCAGTGATGGCCCTCTTGAACTTGCGGTTTATAACATCCGGTGTATCCATCAGGAAAATGCATCCGTCAGGGATGGACTTGGACATCTTGTCTGTCGGAGTGGTAAGTCCGTAGATCCTCGCGCCTGCCTTAGGGATATATGGCTCAGGGATCTT
This sequence comes from uncultured Clostridia bacterium, assembly GCA_946402595.1. Classification (GTDB taxonomy): domain Bacteria; phylum Bacillota; class Clostridia; order Peptostreptococcales; family Anaerovoracaceae; genus Crickella. Next base: position 8,003 of record CAMIWY010000007.1, on the reverse strand, counting down.
GAATACATCGCCGTAGATGCCGTTGAATCTTGTTGCTATGTCACGGCAGATCTCAACGTGCTGCTTCTGGTCCTCGCCTACAGGTACATAGTCTGCCTGATACAGCAGGATATCTGCAGCCATCAGTACCGGATAAGTGAACAGACCTGCGTTGATGTTGTCCTTGTGCTTTGCAGACTTGTCCTTGAACTGGGTCATGCGGGAAAGCTCACCGAACATGGTGTAGCAGTTGAGTACCCATGCGAGCTGTGAATGTGCAGGTACGTGCGACTGCATGAACAGAACGTTCTTCTCAGGATCGAGTCCGCATGCGATGTACTGTGCCAGCTGATTGAGCGAGCGTCTTCTGAGGTCGGCAGGCTCCTGCCTTACAGTTATAGTGTGGAGGTCTGCCATGAAATAATAATTGTCAAATTCGTCCGCCCTGGCTGCCCAGTTGGAAATAGCTCCGAGATAGTTTCCGAGATGCAGGTCTCCGCTTGGCTGTATGCCGGACAGCATTCTTTTCTTCTGATTATTATTTTCCATTATATGATACCTCCTGTTTTCAATAGTCCCGTTGCCCCTCTGTGGCTTCATGTATCCGATTGTACTTCAATTTGCGTGGTATTACCATAGCTGATTTACATAATTTCTTCACAATATCAACGAAAACGGTCCGGTATATGGTGCTACAATTCTTTTTGGACGGGGAGTTATATCCCCGTCTGCAATTTATGCCATTTTTTTGTGATATATAAGCAGGAACCATGATCAGAAGAATTGTCGGAATACATTTCAGCCCGATTGGCGGGACGGCAAGAATGACTGACCGGCTTACAGCGCAGCTCGCGGATCTGCTGAAGGACTGCTGCCCGGATGACATCAGGGTGGAGTCGTATGAGCTGATGAGGATGGGTCCGGAGACGGTGGACCTTGACGAGGAGACGGTAGCTGTTATCGGTATGCCTGTTTATGTGGGAAAAGTTCCGCTTCCTGCCATAAGCGCTCTCAGAAAATTCAGGCCTAATGGAGCTGCTGCTGTGACAGTCGTATCGTTCGGGTCGAGAACTTTCGGCAATGCTCTGTATGAGCTGCAGCACTTCACTGAGGATCAGGGGTTCAAAGTGCTCGGCGCAGGTGCGTTTGCTGTCAGATACAGGAAGGGCGGCATCGGACGCGAAATGAGTGAGCATTATGGTGATGTTGCTTCGCTGACGGAGTTCGGGACGGCTACCGCTGCCAAGATAAGAAGGCTGGCGGGGACCGAGATCGAGGAACTCAGGATCAGACCTGTACCGCTTGAGGTCGCCGGACGGCTGCCGATACACAGGATAAGCAGGCTGTCGCCGAGAGCCGCTGCTGCAGCGCAGGATCTGCTCGAGAGGATCTGCATCAGGAGAAGCAATTCGGAGTGGTATCTGTAGGGAAATGCTTGAAAAGGAGAGATTGTATACAAAATTGGCGATTTTTAGCTAATCTGAGCGATTGCTGAGAACGCTTGAAAACGATACAAATGCCGGAGGGATCATCCCTGCGGCTTTTTCTATTGTCGCAAAACGTCTCGAAACGCTGAAATTATGGGAATATTTTGCTTCATGATGTTGACTTGATCATGCTTTCAGCATTAGAATACATGTATACATTTTATAAATGTACCGGAATGTAAGGAGAAAACCGGACACAGAGGATGACAGAATGATCAGGAACAACCACTTAACAGACAGCGATGGTATTACTAATTTCGATGAGCTTGAAAGCAGGAAGGTAAGAAAGACCAGCCTCAGCAGCAAGACTAACCTCCTTGAGATGGAGGGCGTCAACTATGAGGTGCAGGACGTGGACAAGCCTAACCTGTTCAGAGAGTTCTTTGAATATGTTGAAGTGCCTAAGGTCGGATTCAACTTCAGAACGAGCCCTTACGATATGCCTGAGGAGATTCTGATCACGGATTCGACATTCCGTGACGGACAGCAGTCGAGAGAGCCGTATACCACTAAACAGATAGTGGATATATTCAAGCTCATATCCAGGCTGTCGGGACCTAAGGGGATAATAAGGCAGACGGAGTTCTTCACATACAGTGACAGGGACAAGGAAGCTATCCGTGCCTGCCAGGATCTCGGGCTGGAGTTCCCGCAGATCACGACCTGGATTCGCGCGAAGAAGGAAGACTTCAAAATAGTCAAGGAGATGGGAGTCAGGGAGACAGGTATCCTGACGAGCTGCTCTGACTATCATATATTCTACAAGCTCGGCATGACGAGAAAGCAGGCTATGGAGCACTACCTCTCGGTCGTTTATGATGCGTTCGAGGCGGGGATAATGCCGAGATGTCACCTGGAGGACATAACAAGAGCGGACTTCTACGGATTCGTTGTTCCGTTCGTTACGAAAGTTCAGGAGCTGGCAGAGCAGGCGGGAATGCCTGCGAAGATAAGACTATGCGATACCATGGGATACGGAGTTCCTTATCCGGGCGTTGCGATGCCTAGATCGGTATCCGGAATCATCTACGGTCTGCAGCAGTATGCGGGAGTACCGAGCAGCATGCTCGAGTGGCACGGCCACAACGACTTCTACAAGGCGGTAGTCAATGCTGCTACAGCATGGCTGTACGGATGCGGCGCTGTCAACACCACACTCTTCGGAATAGGTGAGAGGACAGGCAATATCCCTATGGAAGCTATGGTATTCGAGTATGCGCAGCTCAAGGGTACGCTCGACGGTATGGACACGACGGCGATCACCGATCTCGCGAGATACTACGAGCAGCAGGTCGGATACACTTTGCCTGCACAGACTCCTTTTGCCGGAGCGAACTTCAACGTCACGAGAGCGGGAATACACGCAGACGGCCTTCTGAAGAACGAAGAGATCTACAACATCTTCGACACGGGCAAGTTCCTGAACAGGCCGCCGCTCGTCAATATCAATCAGAATTCAGGAACGGCAGGTGTCGCGCACTGGATCAATACAAGCTACGGACTCAAGGGCGAGAAGCAGGTCGACAAGCATAGCCCTGTTGTGCTGTATATCAAGGAATGGATCGACAGCGAATATGCTTCCGGACGTGTTGCTGAGATCGGTGCTACCGAGATCCACAGCAAGGTCAATGAGTTCATGACAGAGAGATAAAAGGGGGGCAGAATGGGAAGAACAATAGCGCAGAAGATCATAGCCGCACATCTTGTAAGCGGCGAGATGGTGCCCGGCAGTGAAGTCGGGCTGAGGATAGACCAGACCCTGACGCAGGACGCGACCGGCACGATGGCCTACCTTGAATTCGAGTCAATGGGAATTCCGCGTGTAAAGACGGAGCGCTCTGTAGCATATATAGACCACAATACGCTGCAGTCGGGCTTCATGAATGCGGATGACCACAGATATATTCAGAGTGTCGCTGCAAAGCACGGCATCTGGTACTCGAGACCGGGCAACGGCATATGCCATCAGGTCCATTATGAGAGATTCGGCATTCCGGGCAAAACGCTGATCGGTTCGGACTCACACACTCCGACAGGCGGCGGTATCGGTATGCTCGCGATGGGAGCAGGCGGAATGGACGTTGCTGTCGCTATGGGCGGCGGTGCGTACTACATCCCGATGCCGGGCATGATCCGCGTATGGCTCGAGGGAAAGCTGGAGCCGGGCGTAAGTGCCAAGGACGTCATCCTTGAGGTGCTGAGGCAGCTCAGCGTCAAGGGCGGCGTAGGATACATAGTTGAATATGCAGGACCGGGAGTGAAGACGCTTACTGTTCCTGAGAGATGCACAATAACCAACATGGGAGCTGAACTCGGAGCAACTACATCCATATTCCCGAGCGATGAGACGACAAGAGACTTCCTCAGAGCGCAGAGCCGTGAAGAGGACTGGTCGCCGCTTGCGAGTGATGAAGATGCCGTATATGACAAGGAGATCTGCATCGACCTCAGCAGCCTCAGACCTCTTGCGGCATGTCCGCACAGTCCGGATAATGTCAGGCCTGTCGGAGAGCTCGCCGGAATGAAGGTGGATCAGGTGTGCATAGGTTCATGCACCAACTCATCCCTGACCGACATGCTCAAGGCGGCATCGATGCTGAAGGGAAAGAAGATAGCAGATAATGTCAGCCTGTCGATCTCACCGGGATCGCGCCAGGTGTTCAGCATGATGGCTGAGTGCGGAGCTCTGACAGATCTCATCGATGCCGGTGCGAGGATACTCGAGTGCGCATGCGGACCGTGCATAGGAATGGGATTCTCTCCTAATTCGGCAGGAGTGTCTCTGAGGACCTTCAACAGGAACTTCCTCGGAAGGTCGGGAACCAAGGATGGACAGGTGTATCTGGTATCGCCTGAGACGGCAGCGGCTTCGGCCCTTGCCGGAGTGTTCACTGACCCGGCTGAGGGTGATGCACCGGATATTAGTATCTACGATGTGCCTGAGAAGTTCAGGATCAACGACAGCGGGGTCATTGCGCCGCTGCCTGAAGAAGAGGCTGCTGATGCAGAGGTCATCAAGGGACCTAACATGAAGCCTTTCCCTCAGACATACCCTCTGGCTGATGAGCTGAACACTGAGGTGCTCCTCAAGGTCGGCGACAATATAACAACAGACCATATAATGCCGGCAGGTTCAAGGATACTGCCATACAGGTCCAACATTCCTCATCTCTCGCAGTTCTGCTTTGAGGTGGTGGACCCTGAGTTCCCTGAGAGGGCGAAGGCAGCGGGCTCCGGCATCATAGTGGGCGGACAGAACTACGGTCAGGGATCGTCAAGGGAGCACGCTGCGCTCGTACCGCTCGCGCTTGGCGTCCGCGCAGTGGCCGCCAAGTCCTTCGCCCGCATCCACGCGGCCAACCTGGTGAATGCCGGCATACTTCCGCTGATATTCGCAGACCCTGACGACTATGACAAAGTTCAGCAGGGAGCTAAGATCAGCATTTCAGACATCCATGAAGGCCTGAAGAAGGACGCGGTAACAATGAAGGTAACGAACCCTGACGGGACTGCAGCAGAAATGGAACTCAGGATGGAGCTCGCTGAGAGACAGAAGGAGATGCTGCTGGCAGGAGGACTGCTCAAGTACACCGCGAGTAAGTGAATGCGGCAATCATTTTTACTATTAATATAATAGAGAAGCGGGCATGGGTGTCGCGAGAGACTCATGAGATGAGCGTACGACCCACAGTGCTTAGCGATGTCGGGAAAAGCTCATCGAATGCTCGTCTCGAGAGAGACCCATGCCCGCTTCTCTTCATAGAAAAAGGAATTGACTCATGAACAAGGATATTGAGAGACAGATAGATCAGGCTGCGGAGGAATTCCGCGCAATGCTCGCTGAGCAGTATGAGAGAAATGAAAGAATGAAGGCTGAGGCTGAAGGAAACGGCCCGGCCGGAGCAGCCGGTGCAGGTGATGGCGGAGCCGTTGTGATCGGTCTCGCGCCGGGGGACGGCATCGGACCTGTTATCATGGACGAGACTAAGGCCGTCCTCGGGCAGCTCCTCGCAGAGGAGGCCGCCGCAGGCCGCGTTGAGTTCAGGGAGATCACGGGATTCACTATAGAGGAGAGGCTCGCGGCGGGCGAGACCGTTCCTGCAGACGTCCTTGCACAGATGCAGGCCTGTGATGTGATGCTCAAGGGCCCTACCACCACGCCGAATGCTGCGATGGGAGGAAAGAATCTCGAGAGTGCCAATGTGTTCCTCCGCAAGAAGTTCGACCTCTTCGCCAATGTAAGACCTGTACATATAGAAGATGAGGGGATCGACTGGACCTTCTTCAGAGAGAACACCGAGGGTGAGTACGCTCTCGGAAGCCGCGGCATAAGACTTGGAAACGGTGCCGGAGAAGGCCTCTCGGTAGACTTCAAGGTCACGACTTCCGAAGGAAGCCGCAGGATCGCGAAGGCGGCATTTGATTTTGCCCGCGAGAACGGAAAGAAGAGAGTTTCGATCGTCACCAAGGCCAACATCATGAAGAAGACTGATGGCGACTTCCAGACTATCGCGCTCGAGGTCGCTAAGGACTATCCTGAGATCACGACTGACTGCTGGTTCGTGGACATCATGGCGGCCAACCTGGTCAACACGGACATCCGCAGCGGATTCGAGGTATTCGTACTGCCTAATCTCTACGGAGACATCATCACTGATGAGGCGGCGCAGATACAGGGCGGAGTCGGAACAGCGGGCTCTGCCAATATAGGAACGGATTTTGCAATATTCGAAGCCATCCACGGAAGTGCTCCGAGAATGGTCGAGGACGGGATCGCGCACCTTGCCAATCCGGCAAGCCTGATGACAGCGGCTGTGATGATGCTGCGTCATATCGGATATACGGACAAGGCTGCAAGGCTCGAGGCAGCGGTCAGGGCGGCTGATGAGAAGCTTGGCTCTGAGATGACCGGCCTCCCCGGAGGCAGGAGCTGCAGGGAATTCGCAGAAGAGGTCATGGCTGCGCTGTAACTGATATAAATACTGATGTTTTGAGGCTCTGCATGTGGTGCGGAGCCTCTTTATCTGTTATAATATGCGACTGTAGCGGCTGGGCGGAAATGCCCGGAACAATACCGCGGAGAACAGTATGCTTCAGAATTTTATACTCTGCTTCAATGCAGTACTTCCATCGATGATATATCTGGCCATCGGCATCATCCTTAGGATGAACAAAGTGATCGATGACCGGGACGTAAAGAGGTTCACACACATAGTGTTCGTGGCTCTCTATCCGTTTATAATGTTCGATAACCTCTACGGCAAGAACATCGGCGAGCACCTTGACTTTAAGCTCGGCGCTTATGCACTTGGATTCACCATCGTGCAGCTTGCCACTGCATGGATATTCGTATGCAAAACGGAAAAGGACAACTACGACCGCGGCGCGATGATACAGGCGCTGTTCCGAAGCAATTTCATCCTGATGGGATTCCCGATCGCGATGAACCTGTTCGGCAGGGGGAATATAACGCCTGTAGCCATAATCATGCTGCTTGTAATTCCATTCTATAATATTGCTACGGTAGTCGTATTCGAGACTTTCAGAGGCGGCAAGGTAGATATTAAGGACATGATAAAGAGGATCCTGACCAATCCTATCATCGACGGCGGAATAGCGGCTGCGGTAGTTATGCTCCTGCATATAACGCTCCCTGAGACCATAGCGAACACGGTCACGGCACTCTCTGACTGCACTTCTCCGATAGCGCTCATCCTGCTCGGCGCAGGGCTCAACCTGAAGGATTTCGAAAGTGATACGAAGAAAGTAGCCATCTGCACATTCGGCAAGCTCGTGTTCTTCCCTGCATTCGGGATCGCAGGAGCAGTGCTCATCGGTCTGAGAGGAGTTCCGCTCGTATCTGTCACACTTATGGTGGCGGCGCCGGTCGCGCTTGCTTCATACGCAATGGCGAGTTCGATGGGAGGCAACGGCAGGCTCGCGGGAGAGCTCGTCGTAACGACAACACTTATTTCATGCCTGACCATTCCGGTCTGGCTGTTCATACTCAAAACAGCGGGGATGTTCTGAGCAGCTAAATATACGAAATAACTGAAACCAGTTAAGAGGGATATCGGATTGACTACTGAACTGATCATTACAAGCATACTGCTTGGCGCAGGCCTTGCAATGGATGCATTTTCCGTCAGCCTTGCTGACGGGCTCGGCGAGAAAAATCTCAACGCAGCAAGAGTACTCACTATTGCAGGCACTTTTGCGGCGTTCCAGTTTGTCATGCCGCTCGCAGGCTGGCTTCTTGTACATACTGCAGCAGAGAGGTTCACTGCTTTTCAGACGTTCATACCATGGATCGCTCTTGTGCTGCTCCTGTATATCGGGGGCAAAATGCTGATCGAAGGCACCCGTGAAAACCGCAGGATGGCGGGTGTGGACGGTGCCCGTGATGCGGAGGATGAAACAGTTTCTCATGATGCGCATCTTTCCGCCGGCGACCTCCTGGTGCAGGGCGTGGCCACATCCATTGACGCTCTCTCGGTCGGGTTCACCATAGCGGCATACAGCGCGGGCAAAGCGTTC
>CAMIWY010000006.1 GCA_946402595.1 uncultured Clostridia bacterium | reverse complement strand
ATTACTGCCGCAGATACAGGGTGGATGACGGAAAGACTGTGACAATGTATGAGAACAACAACAAGACGCTCTCCCGCAAGAAGTCATCAGTATCCGTTCTCTTCAAGCAGCTCTACAGGGACGGGATCATCGAACGCAATATAACCGATGGTTTTGACCCTATAAGAGTGCAGAAACCGGGCGAGAGGGAGATCAAGGCTCTCCAGGACAATGAAGTAATGGTCATGCTGGATGCTGTCACCAACGGGACGGGTCTGACCGATCACGAGAAGGTCTACTGGGAGAAGACCAAGCTGAGGGACAAGGCTATCCTGATGCTCTTTGTCACATACGGCCTGAGACTAAGCGAGCTGCAGCAGCTCAACGTCTCGTCATTCAACTTCACAAGAGGGGAGTTCAAGATCTACCGCAAGAGGGGCAAAGAGTCCGTAATGCCGCTTAACCGCTCTGTAGTAATGGCGGTGACTGATTACATGATCACCGAGAGAAAAGCCGTCATAGCCCAGAATACGGCCTCTGAGGATGCTCTCTTCCTGTCACTTCAGGGCAGGCGCATCACAGAGAGGGCTATACGGGATCTCGTGAAGAAATATACGTCCATCGCGCTCGGGACTTCCCGCGATGCAGGATACAGCCCGCACAAGCTGAGAGCCACAGCTGCGACTTCTCTTATCGGCCGCGGCAATTCCATATATGATGTGCAGGCACTTCTTGACCATGAGCAGGTCACCACTACACAGCTGTATGCACAGCACAAGATGAATGTAAAACGTGATCTCGTCAACGACATGGAGTGGGAGATAGAGCGCACGGAAGAATAGTACGTTATTTTTTAAGAACTGAAATCCAATATAATGAATAATACTTACAGAAATTATCTAATTAACGAATTTCACATTGCTCCTGAGGTGCTCGATACAGTAGAAGCAGCCGAGGCAAAACTCGCTGACAGATTCGCTGAGCTAGACGATATCTGCGCTGTATGCCAGATGAAGGTGCTCAGAGCATTTCAGGAGAATCACATTAACGCAACTCATTTTGACTGGAGCACAGGATACGGATATGACGATCCGGGACGTGCCGCTGTAGAGAGGGTATACTCCTCGATTTTCAACACGGAGGCCGCTCTTGTCAGACCGAATATAGTAAACGGGACGCATGCCATAGCGACCACGCTCTTCGGCATCCTCAAGCCGGGCGATGAGCTTCTTGAGGTGACCGGGTCCCCGTATGACACTCTTGAGACTGTCATAGGCAAGTACAGTGACGGCACATTCAACGGAACGCTGCTTGATTACGGCATCCTCTATAACGAGGTTTCTCTTGATGACGACCTCGATGTGGACCTTGACGCCATCAGGGCAGCGATAACAGACAAGACAAGAGTAGTCGCGATGCAGAGATCCACAGGATACGACTGGAGACCGGCTATATCCATAGACAGCATCCGCAAAGTCACTGAGATGGTGCATGAGACAGATCCTTCGATCATTGTCATGCTCGACAACTGCTACGGAGAATTTGTGGACACGATCGAGCCGACAGACTTCGGAGTCGATGTCATGGCAGGCTCACTTATCAAGAACCCGGGCGGCGGAATAGCTCTTTCCGGCGGATATATCGTCGGCAGGGAAGACCTGATTGAGAAGATCTCCTACAGACTGACATGCCCGGGAATCGGTGCAGAATGCGGACTCACATACGGCCAGAACCGCCACGTGCTGCAGGGAATGTTCCTCGCACCTAAAGTCGTAAATGCGGCAGTCAAAGGCGCGATGCTCGCAGGTGTCGTATATGACAGCCTGGGATTCGAGGTCATGCCGCCTGCAATGGCTCCGAGGAGCGACATCATACAGGCTATCAAGTTCCTTGACCCTGACAGGACCGTTGCTTTCTGCCAGGCTATCCAGGCTGCATCACCGGTGGATGCCTATGTATCACCGGTTCCATGGGACATGCCAGGCTATCAGGATCAGGTCGTCATGGCGGCAGGTGCATTCGTTCAGGGCTCATCCATCGAGCTCAGCGCAGATGCGCCTCTGAGAGAGCCGTATATCGCATACTTCCAGGGCGGACTTACATATGAGCACTCGAGATACGGAGTCATCAAGAGTCTCGATACGCTTTATAAGAAAGGCATGCTGAATATTCAGGACTGACACTGTCATGGAGAACAGAAGAAAAAGATTTGCATACATCAAACTGGCAATACTGATCTTCATCATCGTCGGGCTTCCGGTGATACTGTTTTTCACATGCAGGGATACACTGTTCAATAAGGAGTGGCTGGCAAATCTGCCTGAATTCATAATGCAGTACAAGGGCTACGCCGCTGCCGTGCTTACCGGGATACAGATACTGCAGGTAATCATCTGTATCATACCGGGACAGCCGATACAGCTCGCAGCGAGCTATCTCTTCGGAGTTCTGAAGGGATATCTTATCTCGATAGGCGGGGCTTTCATCGGTGCTTTCATAGCATTCTATATAGCCAGAGCTCTGGGAAAAGATTCTCTTGAGGCTATTTTCGGAGAGGAAAAGGTCAATGACTACCACCGCAAGCTGAACAGCGGAAAAGGTCTGACGGCAGTCCTTCTGATATACCTCATACCGGGAGTGCCCAAGGACCTCGTGGCGTATGTGGCGGGATTATCCGACATGCGGTTAAGGCCTTTTCTGATAGTCTCCACGATCGGAAGATCACCGGGGATGCTCGGAAGCCTGCTGACGGGATATTTCATCAGCAGCCGGAATTATGCAGCGATCGGGGTGCTCGCTGTTGTGACAGCAGTCATCCTGATAATATGTTTCATCAAGAGGAAACAGCTTATTGCAATGCTCGATGACCTCGAAAAGAAGGACGAGCAGCTCGATCAGTAAAGGGGTAATATGGCTAAGAAACAGAGAATAGACAAGACCAATGCAATGAGGCAGCTCGATGCGGCCGGTATAGAGTACGAAATGGGGGAGTATGCGGTAGATGAGTCCGATCTTTCCGGTGTTCATGCCGCTGAAGAGCTCGGAGTATCCGCAGATGAGGTTTTCAAGACGCTTGTAACGCGAAATGACGATAACAATTTATTTGTATTTGTAATCCCGTCAGCAGCTGAACTCGACCTCAAGAAGGCCGCACACGCTTCAGGCAACAAGAAAATCGAGATGATCCACGTCAAGGAGATATTCGACCTGACCGGATACATCCGCGGAGGCTGTTCTCCTATAGGAATGAAGAAACAGTACCCGACCTACATAGATGAGACGGCAGTTCTGTTCGACAAGATCTACTTTTCGGCGGGCAAAAGGGGAGTCCAGATCATTCTTTCGCCTGAGATCCTCGCTGAATTCATAGGTGCGGAGTTCACTGACCTGACCAAAGAATAACAGCATCGCGTAATGTAAAGCCGTCTTTACATTTTCAGTGCTCTCGTGACAGAGCACTTTTTTCTTGCTCAAAAGTATAGACTGATAACATGATTGATTGTAAAATTGTAAAAATATTTGATAGCAGCAGATCCCGGGACAGGAGGTGTGTAAATGGCTAAACAGATGAAAGATATGGGTTTTGAAACAAGATGCGTGCATGGAGCATATAAGGCTGACAGTGCTCAGCCCCAGAATCTTCCTATAGTCCAGAGCACGACTTACAGATACTATAATGCACATGACGTGGCTGAGCTCTTCGATCTTGAGAGTCCGAACCATATGTATGCAAGACTCGGAAGCCCGACAGTAGATGCTCTGGAGCAGAAAATGGCGCTTCTTGAAGGCGGCACTGCAGGCATGGCCGCTTCGTCCGGCCAGTCGGCTAATATGATCGCAATACTCAACATCTGCGAAGCCGGCGACCACATTCTCAGCGCGACCAACATCTACGGAGGCACATACAATCTCTTTGACGTCACTCTCCGCAAGCTGGGGATCGATGTTGAATTCTTCGATCAGGACATGCCTCTTGAGGATATAGTGGCGCTGAAAAAGCCTAATACCAAAGTCCTCTTCGGTGAGACGATAGCCAATCCGGCGCTCTCCGTACTTGATCTCGAGAAGTTCGTCAAGGCTGCTTCCGCCATGGAAGTTCCTCTGATCGTTGACAATACTTTCCCGACTCCGGCACTGCTTCGTCCGATAGAGTGGGGAGCGAATATAGTCACACATTCCACGACAAAGTTCGCAGACGGTCACGGCACCAGCATCGGCGGCTGTGTCATCGAAGGCGGCAATTTTGACTGGACCGTAAAGAATGATGACGGCAGTCTCAAATACCCGAGCATGGCGGCTCCTGACGAGAGTTATCACGGGCTCAACTTCTATGAGAGTTTTGGCGATGCGGCATTCTGCACACGTCTTAAGGCCGTGCTTGTAAGAGACCTCGGCTGCACGATGTCACCGATGAATGCATACCTGACTCATCAGGGGCTTCAGACTCTCGATGTGAGGATGGAAAGACACGTGAAGAATGCGCAGGCAGTTGCTGAGTTCCTGTCACAGCATCCTATGGTCGACTGGATAATCTATCCGGGCCTTAAGGGCGACAAGTACTATGATCTCGCTCAGAAGTACCTGCCTAAGGGCGCGAGCGCTGTCATGAGTTTCGGCGTAAAGGGCGGAAGAGCAGCAGGAGAGAAATTCCTTGAGAATCTCGAGCTCTGCAGCATCGTTGTCCACGTAGGAGACATACATACGAGCGTTCTGCATCCTGCAAGCACGACTCACAGGCAGCTTTCCGAGGAAGCACAGCTCGCCGCAGGCATCGATCCGGGTCTCATCAGACTCTCTGTCGGACTCGAAAGTGCGGATGACATCATTGCCGATCTCGATCAGGCACTCAATAAAGTCAGGTAACATATCCGGCTGACATGATCAAGGAGGGGTAAACAATGCCGCTGATAATTCCTGATCAGCTTCCTGCAGCAGGAAGCCTCAAGGATGAGAATATATTCATAATGAACAGAGCCAGGGCGGATTCACAGGATATCCGTCCGCTCAAGGTCATCATCGTCAATCTGATGCCGACCAAGATAGCGACAGAGACTCAGCTGGCGCGCGTTCTTGCGAACAGCCCGCTGCAGATCGAGATGAAGCTCGTGGGCATGGATTCACATACATCGACTCATGTATCCCAGGAGCACATGCAGTCGTTTTACACGACTCTGGATGAATTCAGAGACGAATACTTCGACGGAATGATCCTGACCGGTTCCCCGGTCGAGCGGATGCCTTTTGAGCAGGTCGACTACTGGGATGAGCTCTGCAGTCTGTTCGAATTCGCGAAAACACATGTATACAGCAGCATGTTCATCTGCTGGGGCGCTCAGGCGGCTCTGTACTATTACTATGGTATCCAGAAGCACGTCCTGTGCGACAAGGTATTCGGCGTGTATGAGATGGAGACCCTGAGACCGCACAGTCCTCTTCTGAGAGGATTCGATGAGTGCTTCTGGGCTCCGCATTCAAGGCATACCGAGATCAGGACCGAAGACATAGAAAAGCATCCTGAGCTCAGGATCCTTGCAGCATCTCCTGAGGTAGGCCCGCATATAATCGCGACCGACAACGGCAGACAGATATTCCTGCTGGGACATCAGGAGTATGACAAGAATACTCTGGCTGACGAATACTTCAGGGATATCCGTCTCGGACGTAAGATAGGTGTTCCGAAGAACTACTTCAGGAACGATGACCCGGAGCAGGGGATACTGTTCAGGTGGAGGAGCCACGCCAATCTGCTGTTCTCAAACTGGCTCAATTATTATCTGTATCAGGCTACACCGTACAACCTTGACGACCTAAGGGACGGGAAGGAAGATGCCTGGAGAGAAGCATTTACAGACGAAAAAGTGGAAATATAGCGCATATACCGATGATGTGCAAAACGCTCAAAGCGTTGAAAACTCCGGCTTTCAGGGCCGGAGTTTTGTGTTGGAAATAGAGTAAAATAATTTTAGAACTTTTGTTCATATTTCTCTTGACATCATCCGAACAAACGTTTATAATCCAGATATACCAAATAAGAACAGATGTTTCGAAGCGATTCGGAGCAATCAGAATACAGAAAGTAGCAGGTGGAGAAATGAAGAAGACAAAACATATCAGAATCGTGAATCCGGTAAGATTCTTTTTATTCGTACTTATATGCATAATGATAATTGTATTCGCAGGATACAGCATCATTGGTGCAGGCAGAGCTGATGCTGCCGCAGTCAAGACATACAAGCAGGTAGTTATCCACGAAGGAGACAATCTGTGGGACATCGCAGAAGAATGCAATCCTGATTCCGGAAGGAGCATCAGATCCATCATCGGTGAGATCTGTGAGACCAACGATGTGAATGTCAACGACATACAGCCGGGCGATATGATATTCGTCCCTGTATACTGATCAGCTAGCATTATGTACCTCCGCGGTATGTATTTCTAGGATAGTGTGTTTTATTTGGGATCCCGGTCATACTGCAAATGCATCCCGGCAGTACTGACCGGGTTTTCAAAAAACCGCTCCGGACAAAACGAACAGAATTTCGATTTATATCTGTCGCTTTCAGCGCAGCATTACAATAATACAAGGAGGCTTAAATATGATCATTTCAATCAAGCTCACTCCGCAGGACGAGAAATATATTAAAGACTTCGCAGCCAGCCGTGATATGAAAGTATCCGATTATATAAGGCAGGCTGTACTTGACAGACTTGATTACGAATCAGATTTCCAGTGCCACAGAAAGAACGTTGCGGCACGCAGCAATATTGTGCCTGTGATATATTCACTGGATAAGTCAGGAAACCTGGTAACGATATAAATAAACAGCACACATGCAGTGAAAAGGATACAGTATGTGTGCTGCAGACTATTCTTTAAAATTATATTATTAATATAGTTAATTATCTCCGTGAAATCGGGAGAGACCTCAAGGCCTTGGAACGACTGGATTTTGCATAATTCAGTGTTTTCAGGGTCTTCCTGTTTTAACTATTCCGAAAATTATGATTTTAGGAATAGTTGTATGTCAGAGAAACAGCCTCCCTTGCCATCTAAGACCGTGCGGAGGCTGCATTGCATATCACATTTATTATTTAATTATTTATTTCTGTCTCTCTTCTGTGATCTCTTTCAGAGTCTCATACAGGGACGGTTCATAGAAATCAATATATTCGACCGTCTCATTTTTATATTCAAATGTTCCGATATCGCCTTCCTTGTCCGGATAGTAGATTTTCTTCAGATCGTACTTCCTGGTCTTTCTCTTGTCGCCCTCGTATTCACGGATCAGATATCCGTCCTCAATCCGGTATGTCGTCCGTTCGAAATCCTTACGCAGAGAATCCTTCAGATTTTTCACATTGTTCGTTGAAGAGAACTTCACAAGTATGATGCTCATTATGACTGCGATCATGGTGAAGCTCAATGCGAATACGGAGGCAAATGCGATCGCGAAAGTGTTATCTCCTATGCTGGTCACCAATATCACGACAGTAAGCGCAATAATGCACATTATGATTATTATGAACAGATAGGCTTTTTTAAATGTGCGCTTCTGAGATTCCGTCTGACTGAACGACTTTTTATCAATATATTCTTCGATTGCCTCGCTGCGGATCTTCTCATTTATCTCAAAATCAACTGTTCTCGTATCGTCCATATCCCTTGTACCTTCTTATCAGATGATCCCGTGCAGCTTCATCCACACGAAAACGTCAATGATCATCAGCACCACGATGATCATTGCAGCCGTTATTTCCTTATGTCTGATGCACCATTGTATCAGAGTGATACCTACCGCGAAGAGCAGATAAACTGCTATTTCTATAATAAATTCCATGTCTTATTCTCCCCCCATTGTTTAGATTATAACACGGTCATGCATTCGCAGAAATATGTCTCTGAATATGATATACTCGGATTCGTACAGAAAAGTATTATTAAAGAATATATGCATATATAAGAAGACAGAAAGGTATTAGGAATGAGAAAGATAATAAAAGTCGGAATGCTCGGTATCGGCAATATCGGCAAAGGCACTTACCAGGCTCTTGAGATGAATCATCAGAAGATCGCTGAGACCACAGGCCTGGATATCGAGATCGTAAAGATCCTCAACAGGAATCCATCTAAGGACAGAGGCATCGACATCCCTAAGGAAAAATATACATCTGATGTAAATGAGATCCTGAGTGATCCGGATATAGACATAGTTGTTGAACTCATAGGCGGCATCGAACCTGCAACGACATACATGGCACAGGCTCTTTCGAACGGCAAGAGCGTCGTGACCGCCAACAAGGCAGCCATAGCAGCCAACGGACCAAAGCTTGCATCCCTCGCACAGGAGAACCATGTGCTTCTCAGATTTGAAGCGGCTGTTGCAGGCGGTATCCCTATCCTGACATCTGTCACCACTGCCCTGCTTTCGAACGAGTTCAACGAGGTCCACGGTATACTTAACGGTACTACCAACTACATCCTCACTCAGATGAGTGAATACGGCAAAGACTACGCAGAAGTCCTGAAGGACGCACAGGTTAAGGGCTTTGCAGAGGCAGATCCTACAGCCGATGTTGAAGGAATCGACGCAGCGAACAAACTTTCGATTCTCATTTCCCTCATCTTCGGAACAGCTGCAGCGCCTGATGTCATCCCTACCCAGGGAATCACAGCTGTAAGCAGCGAAGACATCGCGTTTGCATCAGAGGCCGGCTACAGGATCAAGCTGCTCGCCAGTGCTCAAAAATCCGGCGGCAAGGTATACGGCAACGTTGAGCCTGCCCTCGTCCCTGTCAGCCACCCTCTCGCGTCCGTCAACAATGAGTTCAACGCTGTATTTATAAACGGAAATGCAGTTGATGACCTGATGTTCTACGGCCGCGGTGCAGGTCCTCTTCCGACAGGAAGTGCGGTACTCGGCGACGTCATCGGTGTTGCAAGAAAACTCGAGAAAGACTCTGCATACGATATAGTTCCTCAGCTTCGCTATGATTCCGGGCTGGAATTTGCAGGTGAAGGCACCAACAAGTACTACGTCCGCATGACAGTAGCCGATCAGCCTGGTGTACTCGGCAAGATCACTACAGTCCTCGGCGAATACGGCATCAGCATCGAGGTCATACAGCAGAAATACCCTCATGAACTCGACGGCGAGATCGTAGTGCCTCTCATATTCATCCTCTTCCCTACGGAGAAGTCCAACCTTGAGAGCGCCCTCGACAGGATCATGCAGGATGATGTCGTAAAATCAATTGAGAACATCATGCGCGTCGAGTGATACAACCGGGAATTCCGGACATGCAAAATAAATACCGCATTACCTTGATGGTAATGCGGTATTATTTTGCCTTCGGTCAGCTGCATGTGCAGCGATTCTGTACTTAGTCTACCTTGACTCTGCGCCAGACCTTACGTGTGTACTCAAGCTGCTTAGGGTCTGTTCCCCTCTTCTTCAGCTCGTTGATGTACATGTCTTCTGTCATTCCGAGTTTCTTGTAGTAAGCGATCATCTCATTCTGCTTGTTTCTGAGATAGAGGTAAGCTCCGCCTACTCCTATGAGACCGATAACGAGACCGGCGAGAAGTCCCCACCATTTAAATGCGAAGATCAGCGCAATTGTCAGTACCAGCCATACGATGCCGGCAACGATAGCGATTGTTCTGAGCTTCTTCTCTGTCAGAGTGTTCTTAGGAGCCTTGATGTTCTCCTCTTTCAGTTTCTGCTTGTACAGATTCTGCTGATAGCCCTTGGACTGTCTGTTATAGCCGTACTGAGCGGCCTGTCTGTTATTTCTGTTTCTGCTCATTGATTCTCTCTACTCTCCATCTATGTATTATAGCCGCCGCAATGTGCGGCAGACCTGTTTTAACGTAGATTTATCTGAACGTCCTGTCAATTGTAGCAGAAACCGTCAGTATTTTCCACAATAATAATAAATAATATCTGAGATCACCTACCAGGTCACAGCAACGTCGATCTGCGTAGGATTTCTCTTTGCAAATCCCCCTGTATCGCAGACGATAGCATCGCCAAGCGATGTCTCGACGATGGATCCTCTCGGCCTGAGATTGAGATTGGCAGCGACCATGATATATTCGCCGAGCATTTTGCACCCGTCATCTCTTACCCAGTATTCACCGGTATAGCCCATGCTGCGCATGATATTGACCACACCGCTCATGTTGAGGTTATAGTACGTCTCCTTGCCTGACGGACCGTAGTTGACGCCTCTTCCCTTGGACAGGACCGGTCCCTTCCAGCGGTGCTCTTCCTCCCACCAGATATCGTAAGCTTCCTTGCCCCTGGCAACGGCTTCTGTCGGGTCTATAAGATACGAAGTGCTGGTCTCCGTTATTGCGGCCGTTCTCCTGTCTATGGTCCTCTCAGTGGATTCTGTGACTATTTCAGTGCATGAGAAAGAGATTGCGAACAGCTCCGCGATAATAATGAGTATGAGAAAATCATTCGGAAGTCTGCGTCTTCTCTTCTTCATGCTTATGCCCCGCTACCATGTCAGTATGCTGTAGCCCATGAAGTCGGCATTGCCGACAGTAGCACTCTGTTCTTCTACTTTGTTCTCCAGAACATTCCAGTAATCTTCGTCTTCAGGATCCAGCTCTTCCCATGGAGTGTGCGGACATGCCGTGACACCTGTTACGACAGCCTTGCTTTCATCAGTCGCAAGCCCGTCACCCTCAAACTTGAGTCCCAGCATATACTTTTTATCTCCGGATGTGACAAGGAACCTGATAAATCCTTGATCGGGGTCTTCTGAAACAGCGAAGCGGTAGTCGCGAACGTATTCAGAGTTGCCCCAGTCAGCAAGGCCGATAAGAGCAGCCGCATCGCCTTCTCCTATCTCCGAAAGGCCTTCCTCATCTTCGTCTATAAGCATCCCGATGATCCTGTCGCATTCATCCTGAAGATACTCATCATCATCGAAGAACGGAGTACCGATCAGGCTGCCGTAGTCATCAGAGGAGTCTTCCGCATATTCTGTATCATAATCATCCGATGCGATATCATCGTCCAGGCCGTTATGTGTGAACACCGCTCCCGATATCACGCCAATAATAATAATTGAAGCTGCAAATATGGAAAGAACTATTCTCAGAACGATCTTCTCACCATGGCCCATCACATATTTTGTACGCACAGGAGGTTTATTGATAGTTTTTTCAACCTTCCTGAACAGCTTCTGATTCTTCTGAAGAGCCTTGCTGTAATTGCGTGTATCCTTGCTTTCGAAAGCACCGGTGTCCGGAATATCCTGGAATTCCTGAGTATCGTCGTATGTATTGGCGTACACTGACGCCTGCGAAGAAGGTCTTCTGAAAGCTGTCGGCTCTGAGCCTCTTCTGAGAACAGCATTGAGTATCTCGCCAACAGCAACCATAATTGCAGCACACAGAAGAGATGTAATGAAAGCACCAATGCTGCTGTGCATATGAGCACTCTGGGACGGGGATAACCACGGCACTGGAAAGCCTCTCATGCCATACTGGTCAGAATGAAGCAGCCCGGCTGTCATGATAATCAGGATCAGAGCCAGGTCACGCTCAATGACTGTATTGATTTTCTCCCATACGAGCGACAGGTTATTGGTTTTTGGTCTGAATTGAGTGTTTTTCATATAAACTTTACTCGTCAATAATGCATCACAAAAAGAGCCTTTCGGCTCTTTAATGATACACCAACAGTTATTCTGTTGCAAATCAGCGTACTTCGTATCCAAGGTGCTTAAGAAATGCCTTCAGGCCCTCCTCTATGTCACTATATGTGATGTCGAACACACCTGTATACCACGGATCAGCGATATTCCTCGGATTATCCGAGAAATCCAGCAGCCTCATGATCTTATTATCCGGATCACCGCCTGTTATGCGCATGGTGTTCCTGATATTCCGCTCTTCTGCGCAGAGGAGATAGTCATATTTATCATAATCGGCCTTTGAGACCTGCACCGCCCTCTTCTTACTGAAGTCGGTATAAGGTGTTCTTCCGATCCCATGCATCAGAAGCTCATTCTTCGCCGGCGGATATACCGGATTGCCCTGCCCGCCCCAGATCTCTTCAGTCGAAGTCGCGGCAGAGGCAATATAGAAGTCATCCTTGACTCCCATCTTCTCGACCATATCCTTCATAATGAATTCCGCCATAGGCGACCGGCAGATATTGCCGTGGCATATGTGAAGTACTTTTATCATCTGCTAAACCATGCTCCTTTTGCGCTAAATACTACCCGGTATTTTACTGCTTTTGCATCAAAGAAAGAAGCCATTTATCAGTCCTCGCTAGTTATTCCTTCATACACGCATATTCCGGCTCCTACACCCAGGACAAAGCATCCGGCTGTGCCCGTACTCCCCGGCAAGAGGAACCAGCACATTATCAAATACGGCCTACAATTATAGCATTAATGCGGAGACATTGTTAAAGATGTTCCATGATCTCGTCATATCCTGATGCCAGAGGTTTATCAGTTTTCAACTTCTGGAACACCCTGAAATAACTATGACTACCATCAACGCTTCCATACTTTAAGTTGTACATAAGCAGGTCTTTATAGTCATTGCGGTGAGCTGTGAAAACAGCCGCGCCATCGTCAGCACTGACGGCTTTTCCGTCAAGCTCGTACTCATCGACCGGCGTCTCCGCAGGCTCAAGATTTACTGTGTTTTCGATGCGGGTTTCAGCTTTGATCAGCCCGTCATCACTCATGGTGTATTTTGTGCTGCTGCTGGTTACTGCACTATCCCATATGTTATGAGCGATATAGAAAACACCCTTCTCTTTGCCGGAATATATCATATAGTCCGTTCCGCCGCCCGCAACGACAAACTTGAACGGGGCTTCGTTTTCTTCAACGTATGGAACATCAGGAACTACATCGTACTCGCATTCCACAGCTTTTCCGTCTTTCATTGTTAATATATGCAGCACGCCGCCCATCTCTGTCCCGAGCATAAGGATCAGTTCAGAATTGCCGTCTCCGTTGATGTCGTACAGAAGGACATTGTTTTCAAACGAATTACCGTTAACATCGCCCTGCCAGTCTTCTCCGCTTGCTCTGATGGCAGATTCGTTCGCCTTAAGCGCATCCGCATACGAAGCGTATTCTTTGGCAGAGAGCGCTCCGATACTTGCTGTTTCTTTCCCGGCATCTGCAGAATCTTCACTGTTGACATCGTCTTCCGTACTTTTATCTTCAGCAATCGTACCCTGCGTTCCGGCTCCTTTCTCTGTTTCAGTTACTTCCTGTTTAGGGCTGCAGGCAGTCAGAAGAGCAAATGCCATCATAATGATCAGAATAGTCGATATCAGCTTTTTCATTTTTATAGATTCCTTTCTGTTTTTGATAATACTATACATGAGAGGAAGTGCACTTTTGTTTTTCTTCTTTAAGCCATTTCATGAAGACCTGCATAGGTGTTACCTTGTCCTTGATGCTGTAGTCTTCATAAGATACATCCGCATCATACTGTCCTGTTTTTACATCATAATGCATCCTGATCTCATTCGGAGGAGCAGCCTCATATTCATGGCAGATCTCCTCAAGTCTGGAGATATCGTCTCTTCCTACCTGCATGAACTCCTCATCATTGCATGTAGTCGGCATCTGACTTGCGGCAAGTATCTTTCCTCCGGACCTGAAAAACGCATTGAACATCCTCATAGTGTCAGTCCTGTATAAATAGGCAAATACCTCTTCTGCCTGTCCTTCAGCATATTCCAGACAGAGTGAAATATAATCTGACTGCAGATCCATAAAAGCATCTTCATATCCCTGTTTCATCTGTTTTCTCCCTGAAATATCATCGTTGATTTACACTTCCCTGTATAGGCTTTCTGTTGCATCATCACGTTTTATGAATGCGAAAAAGCCTTCTTTATCCCGGATTACAGCAACTTTTGAATCCGGGATAAGAGGTATAAAATTCTTATAACCCGAATATCCGAACAGTTTCTCCTCACCATCTTCAAGGTATGCCCCTTCACACTGCTGCGGTACTACATATCTGATTGTTACAACATTGCAGACAAGTTCTTCGGGCAGCTCTTTTCTCAGAATATTGATGTTGTAAGCACCGTTATCCTTATCTGTACGCCACCCTGTGTAACGCATTATCGCCAGGACAGCGGCACAGATGACCAGTATCACCCACATAATCGATAATACAACAGTAAGGTCAGGGTGGCCATTGGCAAACGGTGTGAAGCATAACAGAACAGGCCCCAGGACAGCTATTATGACAGGAATGAGAATCATTTTGATACCGCCTGCGAAGTCTCTTTTATTATTTCCGGCATGGAACATAACAAGTTCGGGATGTTCCATAAGTGCCTTACGTTCTTCTTCTGTTACTTTTCTCATTCATCCAGTCCTTCACTTTTGTTCAAAAGCACTGCATGGCTTGCATTT
>CAMIWY010000005.1 GCA_946402595.1 uncultured Clostridia bacterium | reverse complement strand
ATCCTGCGCTTTTCGGCTTTATCCACCTCCCTTTCGGAATCATCGCTGACTATCATGGCCCCGATGGAGAATCCCTTCCTTTTTGCGCCCTTGAGCATCCTCCTGTAGCTTCGCTTGACGCACGCGTTATATACCGGGCAGAGAATGAACGCGAAAACGCCTCCGATCAGAACCGGCGCCATGGTCTTGCCAAGCGTCTCGAATCCAACCGAGAAGTGTGTGTTCGTGACCCAGTTGTGGAACATTATCAGAATGCCTCCGCAGATCAGAACTGTGATTCCTGCTCTGAAATACGGACTTTCTCTGAATTTCCTGAACATCAGACTGTAACCTCCGCTATCCTGACGGCAGCCTCCTGACTGCCATATATATACCTATCTGAATCATACCACACTGAGGTGGGGGTTTACCACCGCGCTCACAGCAATATCTTGTCAAAAGCACTCTCCCTGCCGTAGAAATGCGATTTTTTCAATATAAAAGCGCAAACCCGCGAAGATTTGCGCCTGTATGTCATATCTGAATATAAACTTCTCTATTTATCCTTGGATTTTGCCAGAAGTGCTGCTCCGTATGCACCTGCATATCTTCCGAGAGGCATCGCAGTAACAGTCTTGCCGAGCTTCTTGCTGAGAAGCGATGCAAAGAACTCATTGTTGCTGAATCCGCCTGTGATGATCACAGTATCCTGGATCTCTTTCCTCTGTACAAGAGTAGCGACCTTGAGTGCGACCGAATCAATGACTCCGGCGGCAAGGTCTTCACGGCTCCTGCCCTCACCCATGTAGTTGATGACTTCTGACTCAGCGAATACTGTGCAGAGTGAGCTGATGGATATAGGATCACCAATTTCTGCAAGCTCGAACAGTTCCTCGATCGTGAGTCCCAGCCTGTTGGCCATGACCTCGATGAATTTGCCCGTACCTGCAGCGCACTTGTCATTCATCAGAAAATCGACCGGCTTGCCTCCGACCACATTTATATACTTGGTATCCTGTCCGCCGATGTCTATGATCGTGCAGTCACGTCCGATCATTTCGTATCCGCCTCTTCCGTGACAGCTGATCTCAGTGATCACATGGTCTGCATATGCGACGCTGATCCTTCCGTATCCTGTAGCGACGATAGCAGAGTCACTTATCTCGCCGTATCTCTTCTCAAGGTCCTCCTTGATGATGCCGGCTGTTATCTTGCTGTTCCAGCCTGTAGGGAGAACCTCATAAACAGGTTCCTTACCCTCCTCAAGGACGCATACCTTAGATGCAGTTGATCCGATGTCGATTCCGATGTATTTCTTAGCCATATTTGTGCCTCGTGTTATCAAATGTGTTATTAAGTCCGTCGATCGAAAGATAGTTCAGATGTTCTGCCTCAGCTATCTCTTTGATTTGTTCTACGTCTTCTCCGTGTATCAGAAGAGAGACTCCGCAGCACACGCTGAGTTCTCTCGGGGTCGGACTTATCTGCGCATATATCGAGCTCTTCTTGAGCGTACGGTACATGGCAGTCGCATCCGTATGATTCTGGAATAAAACGTAATAATGTAAGAATTCTGACATAGCGCAGTTATTGTATCATATCTTTATGATTTTGCGAAACAAAGGGCGGAAGATCATTCCGCCCTTTATTACCTGTTTGTTATCCCTGTCAGGACAAGTCATCTTACGGCTCGTGCGCAAGCTGCTCTATTAATTATCCAAGCATCTCGATGAATGCGCCGATTCTTGTCTTGAGCTGCTGAGCATCGTTGTCAGTGTAGTCTGTCTCGAGTCCGAGGAATGGGATTCCCTCTGCCTTGCATCTCTCTTCGAGGCTTCTTCCCTCGATATCGTATGTCTGGCAGAACATGAGGTTGACATCGATAACTCCGTCAGCCTTGAATTCCTTAGCGAGTCTGACAACATCGTCAAATCTTCCTGTGTTAGGTGTGAAGCATGCGCAGTTGATGCCCATGTATCTGTCAGCGATGTGCTGGATCATCTCGTCAACTGTTGTGCCGCTCTCGTCTACCTGATTCTCGAAGTATCTTGTACCTGTACAGGTCTCTTCGCATACTACTACGCCGCCGCTTGTCTCGACGAGGTTGTGCATCTTCCAGTTAGGAATAGCCATCGGTGTTCCTGTGATGAGGATTCTCTTCTTTCCTTCAGCAACGTTTACGCCCTCTGCAACTCTCTTGTCTAGCTCGTCGCACAGCTTGTTGACCATTGCTGCGAATCTCTTAGGATCATCATAGTAAGCGATCTGGCTGATCAGCAGTGTGTCTGTTCCGGAGATAGGAACGTTGAGGTTCTTTCTCTCATCATACAGTCTCTGAAGAGCTGCTCTCTTAGCGTTGATGGTCTTGATACCTTCAGCGAGCTTCTCAGCTGTTACTTCGTTGCCTGTTTCCTTCTCTACGAGGTCCTTGAGCTCCTTGATCTCATCAGCCCACTTGAGATAGTCCTTAGGTCTCTTCATCTGAGGAAGATCCATGATGTGCATAGGTACGTCTGTGCCGAGGATCTCATAAGCCTTCTTCTTGCCGTCGCATGTGTTCTCACCGATATATACGTCAGCGAGTCTGTAGAACGGGCATGTTCTGTCGAATCTTGCTCCGAGCATAGCCTTGATCAGCGGGCATGTGTTGGCAGGAAGATATCTCTCACCGCCAGGTACCCAGAACTGTGAACCAGCGCAGAGACCTGTTGCGATAGCGTCTGCTGCAACGATTACTTCGTCCGGTACATATGCACAGAATGTGCCGAATACCTTGCCGCCGTTCTTTCTGAACTCAACGAGCTCAGCCGGTCTGAGTCCGTGAACATCAGCGAGGACCATGTCGAAATAATCCATGCATTCCGGTCTGTTCTCCTGGGACATGAATACATCTCCGATAGCTCCAGGAAGTACTGCGCACAGCTGGTCGTGCATCTCGAGATTCATTCCGAGTTCGCCCCACATTTTCTGATTGTCTGCCATAATTCTTTCTCCCTTTGAAAATAATCTCAGCAAAAATACGCCATAAGGCGCGCCTTACTCTTAAATTCTACTATCCGTCAGATATAAGGCAAAATAGATTGCGTCAATACCGCACGATGGCGCTATTGTTATTACGAATGCGTTAAGATGTCCCGCAGTATTGCTTCGTTATAAAAAAGAAGAACGGGAGTGGACCCGTTCCTCTTTGTATTATCAGTGATGCGCTTACTGCCCTTAGCCGGCCTGGACCTTTCTTCTCTTGATCTTCTGTGTAGTGGTCTTCTCGAACGGTTCGGTTCTGAGGTATACCTGCTTGATCCTCTTGTATGAAGGCATGTCGCTGCTGATCTTCTCTATGTCCGCATCGGCAATTGCCTGGATCTCTTCGGAACTCTTACCCTGCAGCGCTTCAGCTTCAGGATCATAGACGACATGAGCTACGAGCCTGTAGTCATCTCCGACAGCCTCACCCATGACAACGTTCTCAACTACGTATGGGATCTTGTCTATAAGGGCCTCGATCTCTTCCGGATAGATGTTCTTGCCGTTCTTGAGAACGATGACGTTCTTCTTACGGCCTGTCAGGAAGATGTAGCCTTCATCATCGATCCGGGCGAGGTCTCCGGTATTGAACCATCCGTCAACGAATACTTCCCTGTTTGCTTCCTCATCATCGAGATAGCCCGTCATGATGTTAGGGCCCTTGGCAAACAGTTCTCCGATACCGTTCTCATCAGGATCATTGATCTTGACTTCAACCCCCGGCATTGCGTGACCTACTGAACCCGGTTTGCGGTAGAAGTAACTCTCTGATGAGATAGTCGGTGCAGTCTCTGTAAGGCCGTATCCCTGGACTGTAAGAATGCCGAAGTCAGTAGCATACTCCAGAATCTTAGGATCAAGGCCGGCAGCTCCGCTTATGAGGAATCTCAGCTTCCCGCCCAGTCCGTCGATGACGTCCTTGAATATCCTGCGTCTTACATCGATTCCCATCTTCATGAGAGCTTTGGATATCTTACGTCCGGTCTCCAGCTTGGCAAGTTTGCCTTCCTTCTCAGCAGTCTTGAGCACCTTTCCGATCATCGATTCAATGATCAGAGGTACGCAGAAAAATGCGGTCACGCCGTATTCCTTGAGTTCCTTCTGGACATACTTGAGTCCGCTGCAGAATACATTGGTGCATCCGTTGCTGATGAACATCAGAACGCCCTGATTTCCGAATGCATGGTGAAGCGGAAGCAGGATCATCTCTACGTCGTCCTCGTAGATAGGCTCGACCTTCCTCATTGCTGCGATCGTGGATGCGATATTGCGCTGAGACAGCTGTGCAGCCTTGGCATCAGCAGATGTTCCCGAAGTGAACAGGATGATATCCGTTGCATGCTTGTCTATGACCTTGAACTCAGGCTTGTACTGCTTGATGAGCTTTGCCAGTTCAGGCATCTTCTCCTGAGTGAAGTCGCTCATAGGTATCAGTGTATCAGCATTGATGTCTTCTCTGGCGATGATGCTTTCAAAGTCCAGCTTGAGGCTGTCATCATATATGATCGCATCCGCTTTGCACTTCTTAAGAGAATTGATGATCTCATCTTCAGGAAGCCCCTTGTCCAGAGGAACGACCACGCCTACATTGATGACTACAGCATAGTATGCTGCGAGCCACTGGTAGGAGTTAGGACCGATAACAACGATCCTCTTTCCTTTGAGCCCCTTGCTGATAAGATATGCTCCTATTGCATCCAGATCCTCTCTGAACTTGCGGTATGTTATCTCAGTCTTAGTCTTCCTGTCCGCACTCTTGTAGATGAATCCGGTGTTCTTTCCGTACTTATCTGCCACAAAATCCATGATCTCCTTAAGATCCTGGAATTCTATGTCATATTTGCATTTGTACTTTCTCATTAGCTTTTCCTTTTCCTCTCCAATATTCACAATATATACGATCAATACACAAGTATTCCCCTCTATAAGCAGATGCGCAGACTCCCGTCTGCACAATGCCGTGAATATTGTCTATATTTTACCATTCGTACATGTAATTGACCACACCTTGTGAAGAAATTACCAGTTGTAAAGTTTAGTGCCGTTCTCCGGGCGCAATAAAAGATGGCAGAACCGTGATCCTGCCATCTTCAGTATCTCTTCCCGTATATCCGGCCTGCTTCAGGATACCTGAGCCCGCCTACAGGTCTCTTATGAACCATCTGAATCCATAAGGTTCGATCCAGTACTCTGACTTAGGCCCTTCGCCCGGGATATATTCTCTCTCCGGCTCGGTCATGTCCTTCCATTCTGCAGTCTCGATTTCCGTCCTGCATCTGTGCTCCGAGAAGTTATAGATTCCCAGCATCTTCTGACCTTTGTACTCTCTCATGACACCCAGGACTCTGTCGTCTCCAAGATTGACAGGATACATCTTCGCATCCGAATGGAATATCTGATTCTCTCTTCTTATGTTGATAAGCTTTGTAATGCCTTCAAATATTCTCCCGGTAAGAGTATCCGGGTCATTCCTGTGTTCCGCCATATCCCAGCGGAAGTCACCCCTGTGGAGGTTCCTGCTGTCAGCAGCCTTATCCGGGTCCAGGTGATAAGCATTGTCATTCAGCATACCTATCTCATCGCCGCTGTACAGGACAGGGATGCCCTTGAGCATCAGCATCCATGCGTGGAGCATAAAGTCTGCCGCAACGGCAGTATCAAGAGCATTCATATCTCCTGATTCAATAGCCGACTCCACTCCGCAGAGTGATGCAGTCGTGCCGCACAGCCTCGCATCAGCGAGCTCTTCTGAGTCATTATACAGTTCTCCCCTTGACGGACTTCCGGGCCACTTTCCGGTGAACCAGTCATTGAGGTATTTCTTGTGAGGAGCCTGCTGTGTACCGAACCATCCGAGGTATCCGTAGTCAAGTCCCCAGCCTATGTCATCATGGCACCTGAGATAGTTCTGGAACATGCAGTTGTCAGGCAGCATCTCCAGAATCTCAAGCTGATGTCTCAGCAGCCTTACATCCCTTGTGGCCAGAGTATGCCATATGGTGCACATCGTCGTGACGTTATAGAGCATGTCGCATTCCGGTTTTTCAGGAGTTCCGAAGTACGGAACGACTTCCTTAGGCTCCATAACGACTTCTCCAAGCAGAAGTACGCTCGGGCATACGATGCTGCACGCCAGATTCATCATGCGCACAAGAGTGTGTACCTGCGGCAGGTTGCGGCAGTTGGTCCCCAGCTCTTTCCATATATACGGAACTGCATCGAGCCTTATGATATCCACTCCGCGGTTAGCCAGATACAGCATGTTCTCCGTCATGTCATTGAACACCATCGGATTGGCGTAGTTGAGATCCCACTGGAACGGATAGAACGATGTCATTACGACCTTGAATATGTCCTCAAGATACGTGAAGCTTCCCGGCGCTGTCTCAGGGAATACCTGAGGCATGGTCTTCTCGAATTCATTCGGGGTATCCCAGTTGTCGTAGAAGAAGTACTTTTCCTGCGCTCCCTTGTCGCCCTTGCGGGCAGCTTTTGCCCACTCGTGGTCCTCACTTGTGTGATTCATGACAAAATCAAGGCAAATCCTTATGCCTCTCCTGTGGCAGGATGCCGCAAGGTCCTCAAGGTCATCCATCGTGCCCAGGTCAGGTCTTACCTTCCGGAAATCCGAAACAGCATAACCGCCGTCACTTCTCTCATCATCCGGGGAATCAAGAAGCGGCATCAGATGCAGATACTTCACCCCGCATTCCTTCAGATAAGGGAGTTTTTCCTCCACCCCCTTCAGGGTCCCTCCGAACTTCTCCGTGTACATCATCATTCCTATCATCCTGTTGGAATGATGAGCTTCAGGATTCTCCAGACGGCGCTCATCAAGATTTCTCAGAGTCGCCTTGCGGTCGCTGTAAGCGCGCTTCAGCATGCCCAGGAAGAAGTCGAACGCCTTCTCATCATTGTAGATGCTCATGTAGAGGCCTTTGAGCTCCTCCATGTTCGCATCGAGTCTTTCCCTGAATATGTTTCTTCTCTTAGCCATGTCACTTACCCATTTCTTCCGCTGTCGGCATAGCAGGTATCGCTCCGTGCCTTGAGCATGTGAGCGAAGCTGCTTTGTTGGCGTATGTCAGATAATCTCTGAGTGTCTCAGCATTCAGTCCGCAGAGAAGGTCTGCGCCCTCGCCGCGGGCCGCTATCTGTGCAAGCATCGCACCAAGGAACGTGTCCCCTGCTCCGTTCGTATCTGCGACCTTTACTCTGAATCCTGGAACTACCTCTGCGTACTCTCCGTATCTTACGAACACTCCCTGCGAGCCGAGAGTAACGAGAACGAGGCGCGGCCCATACCCGCTCAGTACAAGGCTTCCCTCTTCAAAGTCTTCAGTACCGGTCAGCATCAGCATCTCTTCATCGGATACCTTGAGGATGTCAGCGAGAGGAAGCAGCTTCTTCATCATCGCAACAGCATTTTCCTCCGTATCCCACAGAGCTGCACGGTAGTTCGGATCATAGCTTATGATCACTCCTCTTTCTTTTGCAAAACGCAGTGCCTCTTCGCACGCCTCCCTTGACGGAGAAGTCGTCATCGAAAGAGATCCGGCGTGAAGGATCAGCGGCAGATCGTTCTCAATAACAGAGACAGCCTCCTCTGTCGTCAGCTGTGTATCCGCGCCGGGATTTCTGTAGAAAGAAAACTCCCTTTCTCCCGAAGCGTCGACCGAAACTATAGCCATTGTGGTCGGAACGCTGTCAGATACGAAAAGTCCGTCCGTGTTGACACCTTCCTTTCTGAGGGTCTCAGCCAGGCTGCGTCCGAAAGAGTCATCTCCGACCTTTCCGATGAATCCTGTATCCGCTCCCAGCCTTGCAGCAGCCACTGCAACATTGGCAGGAGCTCCACCCGGGTATGCGGTAAACCTGCCGTTACCCTGTTCGTCTGTTCCATCCTGAGTCATATCTATGAGCAGTTCGCCCAGAGTTATTATATCTGCCATTTCATCAAGCCTTTCTTGTCTCAGATCGTTGTCTTATGATCATCAGTATCAGTCTTCGTCCCACAGGTCATGCCAGTCTTCTGCTCCTTCCCACAGGAACACCTGGCCCTTCACCAGGCGGTTGCCGCATTCCAGAGCTGATATCGCGGCCATCTCATCCTCACTCAGAGGATCTGTGCCCACGGCACGCAGATTGTTTTCGTAGTGATTTACTGAGAACGGTATAGGAAGTATTCCCCTCTGCAGTGACCACTTTATGCATATCTCAGCAGGATGGCATCCATGTTCCTCAGCGATCTTCTGAAGTGCCGGCTGTTGCATGTCCACAACGTCTTCCGGCGCTATATCCCGTTCAGGTCTCCTCGGAGAGCCGAGCGGCATGTATCCGATAGGGAGTATGCCCTTCTGCTTAAGATAGTCAACCAGCTCAGCCTGTCCGAAGCACGGATGTATCTCGGATTCACAGGCAGCCGGCGGTATGGTCAGCTGCCCGAGAACCGCCTCCAGCTTCTTTATTGTCATATTCGAAATCCCGATATACCGAATAAGGCCCTCTCTGACCAGTGCTTCAAGCTGACGGTACGTGTCCAGAAATTCTTCAGCCGAAAAAGGTCTCGAATCGGGATTCCTCGCATCGCCGTCACATCCCGGAGCGTGGTAATTAGGGAACGGCCAGTGTATGAACAGCATGTCAAGGTAGCCGCAGCGCAGGTCTTCGATGCTCTTTCTGCAGGATGCTCTGACATCACGGTGCATGTCATTCCACACCTTGCTCATTATGAAGAGTTCCTCTCTCTTCACGGCCCCTTCTTCGAATAGTTTTTCGAATTCGGCTCCTATCTCCTGTTCATTTCCATAGCAGGAAGCACAGTCTATCAGGCGGAATCCGCAGCGGATGCCGCCGGCAACTGCGTGCGCTACATCTTCGGCGCATACGCGATCCGATCCGAAGGTCCCCATGCCTATGCAGGGGATCTTTCCTCCATCAAACAGCGTATATGACGGGATATTTCCGGTACTCATGGATCCTCTCCTATTCTTCGTCAGGGAAAACTACAGCTACTTTGCCGCACTTTCCCGAGGCCATCAGTCTGTATGCCTCTGATGCGTCCTTAAGCTCAAAGCGGTGGGTGATCAGCCTGTCCGGATGGATGCCCCAGCGCACAAGATGCTCAACCAGATCCTCCATTCGCCACAGCGAAGTGACCCATGAACCGAATATACTCTTCTGTCCATGCATGAGATCAGGGGAAGGATTGAAAGTAACATCATTGCCTTCACCTACCATGGCATTTCTGCCCCACTCTCTGGTGCAACGTATGGCCAGCGCTCTGGCCTGATTGTTGGCTGAGCAGTCGATCGTACGCTCACAGCCATATCCTCCGGTAACTTCCATTATCTCCGCCTCGCAGCGCTCAGGATCCGAGGAATCGAATATGTGGTCCGCCAGGCCGAGATCTTTAGCCAGCTGCAGGCGGTCCGGATTCACATCACAGCCGATCGTCTCATCGCATCCCATTGCTTTGGCCAGCATGAGCGTGGCAAGTCCGACAGGGCCGAGTCCCGTGACGAGCACGCGGTCATTACCCGAAACACCGATTTTCATGAGCGCTTCATAGCTTGTTCCGAATCCGCAGGCCACCTGAGCGCCGTCTTCGTATGTCAGCTCATCAGGCAAAGCGATAAGATCCTTCTCATCACAGAGGATGTACGGAGCCATGCCGCCGTCTCTCTGCCACCCGTAGGCTGCCCGGTGTTCGCTCTTACACGAGATGAAAAAACCTCTCCTGCAGTCATGGCATACCCCGCATCCTGAAATATGATACACGATGACACGGTCGCCTTTTTTGAACCGCTTGAGGCCCTCGCCCTCTTCGACGATGATGCCGCACGGTTCGTGCCCGGCAATGGTTCCCGGCTGATAACCTTCGGGGCCTTTTCCGACATGTGCCCTGTAAATTGCCCGGATGTCTGAACCGCATATTGTTGACGCCTTGGTCCTGACCAGTACCTGCCCGTGCCCCGGCGTTGGAATATCAAATTCCCTTAACTCTACTGTGCTGTTCCCCGGAAGCACTGCTCCAGTCATTTTCCCTTTCATTTTACGCTCCTGCTCTGCCTCAGTTGTCATATATAAGCTGACGCTGTATCTCCGGTATCAGGTTTGCCGATATTGTGTTAATTTTACTATAATCACAGGTAAAAAAATAGCGGAGTGGATCCGCTATTTTTATGACTTTACAGTCGTCCGTTATTGACTAGAAATCGTAGTCCTTGCACTTAGGTGAATTAGCTGCTACTGACTCAGCATCATACCAGATCAGGTTGTTGCCTGTCTCTTTGTCGAAGAGCTGGATCAGTCTCGGCTGTGTTGTGAAGTTGACCTTTGCTCCGATGGATACATCCTGATCAAGATCTACTGTCTGGAGTACCATAACTACGTCGTCTCCGCCGCAGTTTACGTGCAGGTCTACTTCTGATCCGAGCATCTCGGATACTTCTACTTCACCGCTGAGGTTTCCTTCACCGATTCTGATGTGCTGCGGACGGATACCTGCAACGATGTCGCATGGCTGCTGTCCGTTAGCCTTCAGAGCCTTCTGCTGGAAGTCGCTGAGCTTGAACTCTTCGCCCTTGATGTTTGCATAGTATACGCCATCCTTGAGCTCGAGCTTGCAGCCCTCGAAGAAGTTCATTACAGGCATTCCGATGAAGCCTGCTACGAACAGGTTGACCGGACGGTCGAACAGATCCTGTGGTGTACCGATCTGATTTACATAGCCGTCTTTCATGATGACGATACGGTCCCCAAGAGTCATAGCCTCAGTCTGGTCATGTGTTACGTACATGAATGTTGTGTTGATACGCTTACGGAGCTTGATGATCTCAGCACGCATCT
Organism: uncultured Clostridia bacterium; assembly: GCA_946402595.1. GTDB lineage: Bacteria > Bacillota > Clostridia > Peptostreptococcales > Anaerovoracaceae > Crickella. Next base: position 4,815 of record CAMIWY010000005.1, on the reverse strand, counting down.
GGTTACGCAGCTTAGCATCAAGGTTTGACAGAGGCTCGTCCATAAGGAATACCTTAGGGTCACGGACCATGGCACGACCGATAGCTACACGCTGACGCTGTCCGCCGGACAGAGCCTTAGGCTTACGGTCAAGGTACTGTGTGATGTCAAGGATCTCAGCTACCTCACGAACCTTCTTGTCGATTTCATCCGAAGGTGTCTTCTTGAGCTTGAGCGCGAACGCCATGTTGTCATAGACGGACATATGCGGATACAGAGCGTAGTTCTGGAATACCATTGCGATATCTCTGTCCTTTGCGGCGATATCGTTGCACAGCTTTCCGTCGATGTACAGCTCTCCACCGGAGATGTCCTCAAGACCAGCTACCATACGCAGGGATGTGGACTTACCACAGCCGGATGGTCCTACCAGTACGATGAACTCCTTGTCTGCGATGTGCAGGTTGAAGTCATGTACAGCAGTAACGCTGTTGTCATACACCTTCTTCATGTCTTTGATCAATACTTCTGACATATTTCCCGACTCTAACACCCCAGCCTCCGCTAACGAGTGCCTCACAAGTACCCGGTAAAAGAGTAAATGCATTACGACAGGTCTCCACACTGCCGCACCGTGAGCCGAACGGTTTTTTCCTCCTTTTTTTCATGCACGCTGTCCATTAAGTGGAGTGAATCAACGCCATGGTATTGGTGATGTCATAATATCACATGGATACAAGCAATAACATATGGTTTTGTTGAGTTTTTATGTGAAAATGTTTCCGAAAACGTATTAGAATCCATCAAGTTCTCTGAGATCATCCACTGATGAATACTCGTCTTCATTAGGGTCTGCCACAAAGTCTCCGTCTGAATCGACGACCGGAAGGAAAGGCTTGAATACCGGCAGCAGAAGAGTCGCTCCGAGCATGGCCAGAAGGCCGAATCCGCACATCGCCCAGATAAATGCATACAGCGGCATCATCTTCAGATCCGTATAGGTCAGGACCAGCGGGAAGATGTCGAAGAACGCGATCACCACGAACCTCAGAGGCTTCTTCGCGATGAAGTACATCGCATTCCTTATGAGGTGGGGTATCGTATCCTCAAAGGCCGCCATGGTCGGCAGCAGATAGAGATACAGGAAGATGACAGCTGCCATTATCGCATATATTGCAAAACGGAGGTGTCTGACAGGCCCAGTCGCCTGAGCGCAGATCTGAAGGTCAACGGTCAGGAATCCCGTAATGAATACGAATACGAGCCAGGATATCGTAGCCTGCCTGAAGTTCGTTTTGAACCCCTTCCAGAATTCCTTGAACGGGTTGACCACTCCGCCGCTTCTCAGCGTTCTGAACATGACATGATACAGCGCAGTCAGACCTGCACCTATCGTAAATACCGGCAGACTGAAGACAACGAACATGAGGTTCGCGCCTATGATTATGCCGAATTTCGTCATGAACCTGCCGAAATAGCTGTCGTTATCCAGAAATCCTCTTACTAACGGATTCATTTTGCTCCTCTCTGCCTTACTTTACCCTGCGGAAGTGAAGCTGCATCGCAGGATAATCTCCGAATACCATCTCAAATGTATATCCGGCATACATCAGCGCGTCACCCCTGAACAGGGTCTTCTCGTGCTTGTGGATCTCCTCGGTGTACATCGTCGGAATTCTTGAGAAGTACTTCTCCGACTCATCCGTGAGCTCATATACAGCATCAGGATCGAGGCCCTTGAGTCTGATGTTGATAAGCGCCTGATTCGGCTGGATATTGGTAACTACCACATTGAGCAGTGCCTCGCTGCCGTCTTCTGCAGCGAACTCCCACGCTTCGTACGGTTCCTCGCCGATTTCCGAGAGTCTGTAATACAGGCCTCCCTGGATCAGGTCATAGTACTTGTCGAATATCCTGATCTGATCGCGGATCTCTTCCTTCTCTTCATCGCTGAGCTTGGCTGGATCCAGCTCATATCCGAACGTACCTGACATAGCCACTACAGCTCTTGTGTGGATCGGTGTGCTCCTGCCTGTCTGATGGTTAGGCGAAGCGGAAACATGTGACCCCACTGTGCTGACCGGATATCCGAATGATGTTCCGTACTGGATGTTCAGTCTGTGTATCGGATCTGTGTCGTCAGAGCACCAGATCTGCGGCGAATAGCAGAGGATCCCTGCGTCAAAGCGGGCTCCGCCGCCTGAGCATCCCTCTACGAGCACGTCAGGGAAGTTCTCAGTGATGCGGCCCATAAGGTCATACAGACCGAGCATGAACCTGTGCATTGTCTCTCCCTGACGGGCAGCCGGAAGAGCTGCCGAGTATACATCTGATAGCGATCTGTTCATGTCCCACTTCAGGTACTCAATGTTGTTCTCGGAGAGGATCTTTGCCATGCAGTCGTATACGTAATCAACGACTTCCTTCCTTGACAGGTCGAGTACCAGCTGGTTCCTTGAACGTGCAGGCTTGCGTCCCGGCATCGCGAAGGCCCAGTCAGGATGAGCTCTGTACAGATCGGAGTCCTCATTGATCATCTCCGGCTCCATCCAGATTCCGAACTTCAGGCCCTTGGCATTTACCTGCTCTACCAGGCTCTTAAGTCCGCACTTTATCTTATTCTCATTTACATACCAGTCACCGAGTCCGGCATTGTCGCTGTTTCTGTCGCCGAACCAGCCGTCATCGAGAACGAGCATCTCGACTCCGATCTTTGCCGCCTCATCAGCAAGCTCGAGCAGAGTCTCGTCGGTGAAGTCAAAGTATGATGCTTCCCAGCTGTTGAGAAGTATCGGTCTTCTCTTGAACTGGTACTTTCCTCTGCAGATATTACTGCGGATGAATTTATGATAGATATGGGAAAGCCCTGTCAGGCCTTCTCCGGAATACGACATGATGACTTCAGGTGTCTCAAAGACTTCGCCCGGCATCAGATGCCACTCGAACTGGTCATCATGTATTCCCATTGTGACTCTCGTGCTGTTGATCTGATCCACCTCAGCCTCAGCCTTGAAGCTGCCGGAGTATACGAACATCATGCCGTAACATCTGCCATGTTCCTCATCGGCCTTGCGGTCACAGATGATCATGAACGGATTCTCCTGATGGCTTGATGTGCCGCGTCTTGACTCTACGGACTTTACGAGATGAGTCAGAGGCTCTCTCTCAGTCTGTCTCTCGAGCGCGTGCTTGCCGTGGAAGTGAATCAGGTCCCACTTTCCGTAAGGGATATCCATCGACATTGAGAAAGCTCTGTCCAGCGCGATCTCGCCGGTACCGTTGTTGACTACGCGTACGGCTCTTGTGATCACGTCTTCCTCTTCAAATACTCCGTACAGAAGCTCAAGAGTAAGTCCGGTGACCTTGTCGCTTACAGTAACTGTCAGAGTCTCAGCATCGCCGCTGTAATCATAGGATGACGGCAGATTGCTGATTTTGTATTTTCCCTTCGTTACCTCGTGGCCGGCATACCTGAAGTCAGCTCCATAGCTTCCGTCTGCGTTGCGCGCAGCGATCGCGTGTATACGGTAGTCTCCTACGCCGTAGCCGGGAAATTCCTGAGGCATTGTATCAAAGGATATAGCTCTGTTCGGAAATACCTCATCCGGATTACCCGCGCAGGCTCTGTCATAGTTGTGGTACAGATACCGGAAATTCTCTTCTCCGATGCGCTTGCCGTAATACAGATGCTGAAGGAATCCCTCCGAGGATACCCTCATCTGATAGCTTGTATTCTTAGTGTTGATCGTTATGGTGTTGTGTTCTTCATTGAAGAGAATGCTCATATTTTCTCTCTCCTTTTTAAGTTAGATTATCGCCCCTCGGGTATGCTTTCAGAATAACAGGGGCTGTCTGCTACAACAGAATTCTCCAGATGACCACATATATAACGATCTCAATAACGATCGCGGCAAGGTAGCCATACATGATCTTTTTCGTTGCGCCGCCTGCCGATGCGATGTGGATCGCCCCGTTTCCCGCAACATAATAGCAGATATCGACTTTGCTGCCAACCTCATATTCAGAAGCTCTTTCAGCAGGCACAATGATCTCAGAATGCCGCTCTTCGCCATCGATTTTGTATGCGAGGACCACGTCCAGTGCCGGGCCTTCTCTCTTCCCGGTGTTTTCATGAGTTTTGACCGAGAGAACAGTCGCCGTTGTCTCGTCCTTGTATTCCTTGACGATACGGAAGTATTTCAGGAACCTGGCCGATGTGTATATAAGGGCCCAGAATACCAGGAATAATGTCAGGTAGTATAGCATTGAAAGAATCTCCTATTTCTCAAAGATGAAGTCCAGAAACAGCTCCACTGAATCCACGTTCTCAGACAGGGCTCCTATGCCCAGAGCACATGGCTCTGTATATACGCCGTACTCTGTCACGAGCCTGCTGTCGCTTATATCGATGCCCACAGGTACCGGATCCGTGCTGTATTCCTTATCTATCGGAACGGAATATACGAACCGGTCACCGTATTTCGCCTTGATAGCTGCACACTCATCGCTGTTCAGGTCCTTGAGTCTGCCTGTCCTGCCCAGCGCGGTCAGTGAGTCCGTGCCTGCAGTGATGCCGTCCAGAACGCCGCCGTCGGCAAATGCGACGAAGGCCTCAAAGTAGCTGTTTCCCGTTACGCCTTTAAGGTAGTCAAAATATGATTCGGCATTGAACTCAACGTCTTTTTCCTTAAGGTCAAATTCGGCATATTCCGTATAGTCCTTCCAGAGGTCCGATCCGTTTCCCGCATCAGCATATGTGTTGGTGAACATCATGTAGCACCAGTAGTCACCTGCGTTGGTCCTGTACTGGTGTATCGCAAACGGGACGAACCAGAG
>CAMIWY010000004.1 GCA_946402595.1 uncultured Clostridia bacterium | reverse complement strand
ACTTTCGACATTCGTTCTCGATGCGGGAATGAATTCGAACAAGACTGCAGAGTTCATGAACATCCACAACAATACTGTTCAGTACAGACTCAAGAAGGCCAATGAGATACTCGGAGCTGAGATGACAGCCAACAGAATCATCCCTGGACTTACAATGGCTCTGGCAATCAAGAGACTGGAGGAAATATAGAATGCTGCTTGCTATCGATGTAGGTAACACCAATCTGGTCCTCGGTGTGTTCAACGGCGAGGAGCTTGTGGAAAGCTGGAGAATGGCAACTGACAACAAGCGCACCGCCGATGAGTACGGTACGATAATTGACATGATGCTGAAGCATGACGGGATCGACCCTTCGGATATCGATGACATCATCATATCCTCGGTAGTGCCGTCCCTGCTCTTTACACTTGAGCATATGTGTCTCAAGTATTATGACCGAAGTGCCATAGTTATTGAAACGGGCATCAAGACAGGTCTCAAGATCAAGTATGATGATCCGAGACAGGTAGGCTCAGACCGTATCGTCAACTCAGTCGCTGCACATACCAAGTACGGCGGTGACCTTATCGTTGTCGATTACGGTACAGCCACAACATTCTGCTGCGTTACGGCAGACGGAAGCTTTATCGGAGGAGCCATCGCTCCGGGAATCAAGACACAGGCAGCTGCTCTGTTTGAGCACACAGCCAAGCTCCCTAATGTAGACCTCGAACTTCCGGGCAAGTACATCTGCAAGAATACGTCTGAGGCGATGCAGTCAGGTCTTATTTACGGACACATGGGCTTTACAGAGCACATGATAAAAGGCATGAAGCAGGAGATGTCGGCAGAGACCGGCACTGCTCCTGAGGACATCAAGGTAGTTGCTACCGGAGGTATGGCTACCATGGTGGAGAGCGGCGTTGACTGCATAGATATAATCGACAGAAGACTTACCCTGAGCGGTCTGCAGATCCTGTATGAAAAGAATAAGGGACTGCACAAGAAAAGGGTGCTTCAGGACTGATGGAATACAGGATAGGAAATATCAGACTGGAGTCGCCGTTCCTTCTTGCGCCTATGGCCGGGATCACGGATGCTGTAATGAGGACCCTCTGCGAAGAGCAGGGGGCTTCACTGACATATACGGAGATGGTCAGTGCCAAGGGCCTTTATTACGGGGACCGCAAGACACCTCAGCTTACATACATACCTGAGGGTGCAGGGCCTGCCGCGATCCAGATATTCGGAAGCGAGCCTGATGTGATAGAATATGCTGCGGCAAAACTCGACAGCCTGTCTAATGTGATCCTTGATATCAACATGGGCTGTCCTGTTCCCAAAGTCGTGAAAAACGGCGACGGGTCAGCGCTGATGCAGGATCCGGATCTGGTGCACGATGTTGTAGCTGCGGCTGTAAGAGGTTCATCCAAGCCTGTCACGGTCAAGATCCGCAAAGGTTTTACAGATGACAGCATAAATGCCCCGGAGGTCGCCAGGGCTGCCGAAGCAGGCGGAGCATCGGCGGTGGCTGTGCATGGAAGGACAAGACCCCAGTACTACAGCGGTACTGCTGACTGGGATATAATAAGAGAAGTAAAGAAGGCTGTCGGCATCCCTGTCATCGGCAACGGAGACATCTTCACAGGCGAAGACGGCATCAGGATGCTCGATGAGACAGGCTGTGACCTCGTCATGGTCGGCAGAGGGGCAATGGGCAATCCATGGATATTCAGGGATCTGAGGAGGGCCCTTGAAGGACAGGAACCTGAGCCTGCTCCGTCAGGAAAAGATAAGACAGCCATGATGATAAGACACCTTGAGATGCTGGCGCAGCTCAAGGGAGAGACGACCGGCGTCAGGGAGTTCCGCAAGTTCGTGGTCCATTATACGAAGGGACTGCGGGGATCTGCGCGCGTTCGCAGAGAAGTGAATGATGCTGACACCATTGAAAGGATGAAAGAGATACTTGAACGTGAAGACTGGTAGCAAAGCAGCTTTGTTGATATGCCTGACGGCGCTGATCATGTCAGTATGCCTGCTGAGCGGATGTACGACATTCGACAGCTTCAGGCATGCTTATTTTGAGGAAAAAGACGAGGACCAGATGCCTGTCATAACGATAGGTGTCTTTGAGCCGCAGACAGGCAGGACATCGGACAAGGGACAGGCAGAGCTCAAGGGAATAGAGCTGGCAAACAGCATATACAGCAATGTCGACGGATACAAGGTCGTGCTGTCCAAGGTGGATACACAGTCCAAGGTAAGTACTGCGAGAACTGCAGTACAGGGCCTCATAGCAATGAAACCTGTTGCGATCATAGGAAGTGCGGGAGAAGCAACATCCCTGGCAGCATCAGAGTATATCGAGGCTGAGGGCATCCCGACGATCACACCGTCAGCGACCAACCCTCTGATCACGCAGACCAATGAATACTATTTCAGAGCCTGCATAACAGAGTCGCAGATGGGAGAAGGACTTGCTGAGTACGCTTACAGGCAGCTCGGTTCTACTGATATCGCGCTCATAAGTCTTAAGAATGACAGCAGTACGGCTGCGCTTATCGACGGATTCCGCGATAAGATCAGAAAGTATACGAAGAGGGACAAGACCAAAGCCATTAAACTGGTGGAGGAGATCACAGGCGATGAGAAGAGCATGGATCAGGCTCTTGAAAAGATCAGAGCTGAGGGCAGCACTGTCTGCTTTGTATCTCTCGGAACTGAAGCGATGGATGTGTTCTTTACCAAGGCTGAGGAGAAGAACCTCACTTCCGTGACATACCTCGGACCAAGAAGCTGGGGAAACAGCGACTTTGTCAGCATGATGAAGAAGCACCCTGACATCAAAGTAGTTTTCCCTTACATGTCCGTCATTTCCGGAACCACACAATCATCTGACAAGCAGACAGAAGAGGCACAGAGATTCCAGATAGAGTATGAATCCAGATACGGAGCTGATGACATGCCGACTGAATACGCAGCTCTGGGCTATGACTCATATCTGCTGCTAATCAATGCCATCCACAATGCCAAGTCAATGGAGGGGCCGGCTATAAGACAGGCAATGCTTGACCTTAAGAACCTCAAGGGTGCGACAGGAGTGTTCAACTTTGATGACAGAGGCAACGTCGTACGGACGGTCAATCTGTCCACGATCAGCGATGATATGGTCGTGTCTGAATATATAACAAAAAGTGAGGCTGAAGCTAAGGAACTTGAAGATGTGGAAGCCAATCAGGAAGCGGAGGAAAAATAAAATGGGTTATCTTGAAAGACTGGATTCCTACAGGGATGACATGCTGAGGACACTTAAGGAGTCTATATCTATGCCGAGTGTCAAGTCGGACCCTGTAAAGACAGCAGAGGGAGATCTCCTTCCATACGGAAGAGGAGTCCATGACTCTCTCATGCACATGCTGGGAGTAGGCGCTGCAATGGGATTCGAGTCCCACAATGTTGACAATTACGCAGGATATATTGATTACAAAGTCGCAGATGACAAGGCTGCAGACGCGAAGACCTTCGGGATCGTAGGGCATCTGGATGTAGTTCCTACGGGATCCGGATGGGAGACAGATCCGTTTGAAATGGTCGAAAAGGACGGATTCCTGTACGGAAGGGGAACATCTGATGACAAGGGCCCTGTTGTTGCCTGCATGTATGCTCTCAAAGCTCTTCGCGAGGAAGGCGTTGAATTCAAAAACAATGTAAGAGTCATCCTCGGACTTGATGAAGAGACCGGCGACTCCAGCATCAACTACTATACAGAAAGATTCGGACATCCAGACATGGGATTCACTCCTGACGGAGACTTTCCGATCGTAAACGGCGAGATGGGGATCATGGTATTCGATCTCGCAAGAAAGTTCACACAGACCCCGGGCAAGGATGACCTAAGACTGACTAAGCTGGAAGCAGGCACTGCCCACAATATGGTGCCGGGAAGTGCAAAGGCGGTCATCGCCGGAGACAAGAAGTATTATGAGCTCATTGCTGACAAGGTAAGGGCATATGCAGCCGAGACAGGATATGACATCAGGTCCAAGAAGCAGGGCAGCTCACTTGTGATCGAAGTCAAGGGTGTTGCAGCGCACGGCGCGCGTCCTCATCTGGGCCTCAATTCCATCAGCATCATGATGGAGTTCCTCGGAAGGGTCAGCTTTGCAAATGAAGAGCTGAACGATTACATCGCATTCTACAACGAACACATCGGTTTTGACCTCCACGGAGAGAGATTCGGCATCAAATTCGAAGATAATCAGTCAGGACCATTGATTTTGAATGTGGGAATCGCTAATATTAACGAAGAACTGGCGACCGTTTCGATAAACATCAGATTCCCGGTCACATACAGTGATGTGGATCTGGTAGTCGGAATGGACAGCTGCATCAAGGATACCTCTATCGGTATCATCACAAGAATGGTGCAGAATCCTATCTACATGGAACTGGACAGTCCAATGGTCACCAAGCTTCTTAAGGCCTACAGGGATGAGACCGGCGACAATGAGACACCTGCAAGTGTCCAGGCCGGCGGCACTTATGCCAAGATGGTCAACAATATCCTCTGCTACGGAGCACTGTTCCCGGGTGAAGAGGATACCATGCATCAGGCGGGCGAGAAGCTCAGCGTAGAGTCTTTCATGAAGATGGCGCGTATCTACGCAAGAGCTATATACGCTCTCTGCTGCGAATAGTTATTTCAAGAAATCTGTTTCAGGGCGTGGTGAAAGTCCACACCGGTGGTGAACGCTGACAGGCGCAAGTCCACGAGCCGTAAGGCCGAACTGGTGAGATTCCAGTACCGACGGTATAGTCCGGATGAAAGAAACATTACATTACAGGGACATAGAGAAGTATGTTGTGATGGAATGGCCTTGACCCCAGGATCAGGGCCATTATTAATGCCTGACAGATTCCACTAATTACTATCTCATTCAATTAGGAGGAATATGTTATGAACAATTCAAGACTCAGCACGGCGATGATCGCCAGACTCGCAATGATGACAGCAGTATCTCTGGTGCTGCTGCTGATCGTAAGGATACCTTTCCCGCCTGCACCATTCCTGGTGTATGATCCGGCAGATGTGCCTATCTATATCACGGCATTCGCGTTCGGTCCGGCTGCGGGACTCATAGTGACACTTGTTGTCTGCCTCATCCAGGCATTCATGCTCGGGGGCGACGGACTGTACGGATTCCTGATGCACTTCGTTGCTACAGGTATCGTGGCAGTCGTTATCGGACTCATGTATGCCAGGAACAAGACAAGAAAAAGAGCGGTAGCATCCCTCGTGACCGGCGTGATCGTGGCAACAGCTGTAATGTGTGTAATGAACCTCATCATCACACCGCTGTACATGGGAGCTCCGAGAGAAGCAGTAGTTGCAATGCTGCCGACAGCGATCATTCCGTTCAACCTGCTCAAGGCAGGCCTCAATGCGGTGCTGACATTCATTCTCTACAAGAGAGTCAGCGGGTTCCTGCACAGAGGATCAACGGTAGCTGCTGCTGAGAGAGCAGAGCAGAACCCTGCAGAATAGGCAAAGAATGAAACACATTGAAAAAGGAACTTTTTTCATAAACAGTGAGGCTGAGACGCGCGCTCTCGGCCTCACTATCGCTGAGGCGGCAGAGCCCGGTGACATAGTCGCTCTTATCGGTGACCTCGGAACAGGCAAAACAGCACTGACCAAATACATCGCTGAGGGACTGGGAGTTAAGGAAGAAGTAATCAGTCCTACATTTACCATCGTCAGAGAGTACAGAAGCGGAAGGCTGCCTCTGTACCATTTTGACGTTTACAGACTTTCGGACGGAATGGAATTTCTGGACACGGGAGCGGAAGATTATCTTGAAGACAGCGGGCTTTCTGTAATAGAATGGGCTGATATCGTAGCAGATGTGCTGCCTCCTGACGCGCTCGTGGTGATGATCGAGTATGCTGAAGAAGGAAAGCGTAAAGTAACTGTATTATGATCAATATACTTGCACTTGAAACAACAGGTAAATACGGATCGGCGGCTGTCATAAAAGAAGACGGCTCCGTTTACTGTGCCTCATCTGAGACTGAGATGAATCATCTCAAGGACATTATCACAATAAGTGATGAGGCAGTAAAGGCAGCGGGGATCAGCAAGAAGGATCTGACTCACGTTGCCGCATCTGCAGGACCGGGATCCTTCACAGGCATCAGGATCGGAGTCACAACTGCAAGGACTCTCGGACAGATGCTCGGCATCCCCTGCATCGCTGTTTCTTCACTTGAAGCAATGGCACAGAGAGTGCTCTCGGAGGCAATCGCTGCAGGCGCTCTGTATGTGGTTCCTGTAATAAATGCAAGAAGACATCAGACCTATGCGGGTGCATGGCAGGCTGTTTTCACCAGTGACGGTGAGCATCAGAGCATCGTCAGCGAGATGCCTGAGAAGCAGTACATGATAGAGGACCTGCTCGCTGAGCTGACTGACAGAGTCATGGAAAACGGCGGCAGGGTATTCTTCACAGGCGACGGCATAGATGCGTACGGGGACATCATAGAAGATGCTTTTGATGCGAAGGGGATCAGAGGACAGCTGATCCTTGCAGATGAAGGGATCAGATATCAGGATGCCGGCAGTGTGGCTAAGATCGCACTGGCTAAGGCTGAAAGAGGAGATACCCTTACATATGACAGGCTGCTTCCGGAGTACATGAGACTTTCGGAAGCTGAACAGAGGCTCAGAGACGGGACTCTGAGCGATAAGATAAAGAAAGCGAGGTAGTCATGGCGGTTCTCAGGATCAGACAGGCAAGGCTGTCCGATGTACCGGTTCTTGCAAGAATAGAGAGGGACTCTTTCGCGTCCCCATGGAGTGCAGAAGAAATCGCGCGCGACGTTTCGTTCAATGAGAAATCATACGTCGCCGTAGTTGAAATAAACGGTGAACCGGTAGGCTACGCGGACATGTGGCTCGTAGCTGGTGAGGCCCAGCTGTACAACATCGTGGTAGACCCGGCATACAGGGGAAATGAGATCGGATTCAGACTCATGCAGCATATGATCGGGGTAGCTTCGCGCACCTGCGGTGTGATCAATCTTGAAGTGAGACACAGCAACGTACCTGCTATTTCCCTCTACCGCAAGAGCGGATTCAGAGAGGTCGGCAAGAGAAAAGGGTATTACAGAGATAACGGAGAAGATGCGGTCCTGATGGACAGGGACCTCAGTGAAGAAGATGAAAACAGCGGGGAAGGAAACGACCTCGAAGTGGATATAGAAGTTAAATAGAAGTTCAATGAAAAACGGCAGACACCTTACACTCGGAATAGAAACAAGCTGCGATGAGACTGCAGTCAGCGTGGTCGCGGACGGAAGAGACATTCTCAGCAATGTCATAAGCACGCAGATAAGCATCCACACCCAGTTCGGCGGAGTCGTACCTGAGATAGCCTCGAGAAGGCACCTTGAGAACATCAACGGCGTCATAGACAAGGCTCTCTCTGATGCTGATGTATGCATCGGAGACATAGATCTTGTCGGTGTCACCTACGGACCGGGACTTGTAGGTGCTTTGCTCATCGGCGTTGCTGCAGCAAAAAGCATCGCTTACGCATGCGATATCCCGCTTGTAGGAGTCAATCACATGCACGGCCACATAGCTGCCAACTATCTTGAACACCATGACCTTGAGCCGCCGTTCATGTCACTTGTAGTATCGGGAGGACACACCAACATAGTCAATGTCCCTGACTACAATAAGTGCGAGAAAATCGGCGGAACAAGAGATGACGCTGCAGGGGAAGCTTTCGATAAGGTGGCAAGAGTCATAGGTCTCGGCTATCCGGGCGGTCCTAAGGTGGACAAGGCAGCCCGTGAAGGAAACAGGGAAGCTATAGATTTCAAGAGAGTATGGCTCGAGCCGGGAAGCTATGATTTCAGTTTCTCGGGCCTCAAGACCCAGGCTCTCAACTACCTCAACAGCGAGAGGCAGGCGGGCCGTGAGATCAATGTTAATGATGTTGCGGCTAGCTTCCAGGAAGCAGTCGTTGAGGTAATAGCAGAGAAGGCTGTCAGAGCTGCAGCAGAGTACGGCCAGAAGAGAATAGTCATGGCAGGCGGTGTAGCCTCCAACACAAGGCTCAGAGAGCTTATAAGCGAAAAAGCTGCTGCACAGGGCATAGACGTGCTGAGACCAAGCCCGGTACTCTGCACCGACAACGGAGCCATGATAGCATCAGCAGCATATTATGCATACAAGGCGGGAGAGCGCTCGGGGTATGACCTCGATGCGGTGCCTGCATTAGAGTTTTAGATTGAGAATGTGTCAGAAAGGACCGTCCCCAATGACACAAAGTGTGTGAAGCATGATAGTTTTATCCGGTAAAGACATAAGCAAATCCTACGGAACTGACATCATCATTGAGGATGTCAGTTTTGGCGTGGAAAAAGGCGACCGGATAGGCATTGTCGGACCTAACGGTTCGGGCAAAACGACGCTTCTCAGCATAATAGCGGGCGACCTCGAGCCGTCGTCGGGCAATATATATATCAGAAGCGACATGACGATCGGTTATCTCCGCCAGAAGAATCATTTCTTCGCCGGAGGTACGGTCATAAAGGAAGCTGAGAAGACTTTTGAACACTTCTTCAGAATGGAGAAGGAGATAGAGGAGCTGCAGGAGAAGATATCCGACCATACCAGGCCAGACTTCGACAGGAGCCTTGCGGCATATACTGCACTTATAGAGGAGTATGAGAAGCAGGGCGGATACACATACAGAAGCGAGCTGGCGGCAGTCCTGAGGGCTATGGGCTTCACCGATGAGGATCAGCAGAAGAAGATAGACGTGCTGTCCGGAGGCGAGCGTACGAGGCTTGCCCTTGCATGCATGCTCTTAAGAAAGCCTGACATACTCATACTCGATGAGCCGACCAACCACCTCGACCTGAGGATGCTGGTGTGGCTCGAATCATATCTTAAGAATTACCAGGGAACTCTGCTCGTGGTATCACACGACAGATACTTCCTCGACCGCATCGTGAAGAAGATATTCGACATGAGCGGCGGCACTCTGACGGCATATACCGGCAACTATTCGGAATTCCTCGTCAAGAAAGAAGAGCGGATGGAAGCCCTGCGCAGGGAATACGAGAAGCAGCAGGCCGAGATCGCAAGGCAGGAGGAAATGATAAGACGGTTCCGCCAGCACGGGACTGAGCATCTTGCCAAGAGGGCGAGGTCCAGAGAGAAGAGACTCGCACAGATAGACATCAAGGACAGGCCGGCAGGAGAACAGAGCCGGATGAAGCTGGGGTTCGAGAGCAACTACAAGAGCGGCGGAGAGGTGCTCGTATGCGAGGACCTGGCCAAAAGCTACGGAGACAGGAAGCTTTTCTCGAACGTATCCCTTGATGTGAGAAAGGGCGAGAAGATATGTATCATCGGTGACAACGGCATCGGAAAGACGACGCTGCTGCGTATACTCATGGGGATCGAGAAGCCTGATGCGGGATATCTCAAGGTCGGCTATAATGTCGATTTCGGATATTACGACCAGGGCCAGAGACTCCTGGATGACAACGAGACTGTCCTCGGAGAGATGAAAAACGCGTATCACCTGTATACAGATACCGAAATGAGATCACTGCTCGGAAGGTTTCTCTTCAAAGGTGATGATGTCTTCAAGATGGTAGGAGACATATCCGGAGGAGAGAAAGCAAAACTGTCACTTCTCAAGCTGATGCTATCGGGAGCCAACACGCTCGTCCTTGATGAGCCGACCAACCATCTTGATATCGAATCTAAAGAGGTTGTGGAAGACGCTTTGCTCGAATTCGGAGGGACCCTCATAATCGTATCCCATGACAGATATCTTCTGACAAGGATACCGGACAGGATCCTTGAACTGACGGAGAACGGGATAGTCGAATACAAGGGCAACTTTGAGTACTATCTGGAGAAGACCTCTCCTGAACAGGCAGACGGTGCAGGGGATGCACTGCAGACAGGCAGAAAACCGTCAGGCGCATCTGAGACTGAAAAGACGCTCGAGCTGGTAAGGTCATCAGAGGCTGACAGGCAGGCCAAGAAGCAGAAGGAAGCTGAAGAACGGCGCAAAGCCAGAAGAGGAGATGAGATCGAGGAGAAGATCCATGAGCTCGAGGGTAAGATCGCAGATATTGAAGAGCAGCTGTCTGACCCGGAAAGGGCTTCAGACTTCGAATGGATGCAGGAGCAGTCTCAGCTGATGGCTGAATGTGAAGCAGAGATATCCTCACTTTATGATGAGTGGATGGAACTGCAGTAATTCAGTCTTAACAACTGCGTTAAATATATTTAATAATTGATTGTGAAAAATCCTACTAAATTATTGCCATAAAAGGCCGCAATTAATATAATATTAATCGATACATAAGAATACACGATAAATCAAACCGATAGCCGGCAACCATGCTGCGCTGTCGCTTTAGAAAAAAGAGGTGGAATAAATGGTTTTTGAAAAAGTCAAATCACTTATCGTAGAGCAGCTCGATGTAGATCCGGAAACAGTAACAATGGACACAGATTTCATGAAGGATCTTGAAGCTGATTCACTGGATGCTGTTGAGATCATTCTCGGAGTTGAGGATGAGTACGGAATCGAGATTCCTGACGAAGTAGCTGAGAACTTTACCAAGGTTTCGGATATCGTTGAGTATATCGAAGCAAACAAGTAGTTCAGTGACGAAAGTCACGCTTCAGCCGGAATGGGGGGATAAGAATGAGCAATAAGCCAAAGGTATCCAATGCGATAATAAGGAGACTGCCTAGGTACAGACGTTATCTGGGACATCTGCAGACACGCGGAGTACGCAAGGTCTCCTCGAATGAACTGAGCGAGATGATAGGCTACACAGCTTCTCAGATCAGACAGGATCTCAATACATTCGGTGAGTTCGGGCAGCAGGGATACGGTTATGAAGTAGATAAGCTGTACAAGGAGATCAACAAGATCCTCGGCCTTGACAGAGAGTACAAAACTGTAGTTGTCGGAGTAGGTAACCTTGGACAGGCTATCACCAACTACACGTACTATTACAAAATCGGATTCAACATCATGGGACTTTTCGATGTCAATCCTAAGATTATCGGCAACTGGATCAATGATGTTGAGGTAATGGACTATAACGAGCTTACAGATTACTGCAAGAGAGAACACATTGACATAGGCATCATCTGCGTCAACAGAGAGAACGCTCAGGCTGTAGCTGACGACCTGATCGCCGGCGGAGTCAAGGGCATCTGGAATTTTGCCCCTGTTGACCTGGTAGTACCTGAGAATGTGGCACTCGAGTCAGTTCATCTTTCAGACAGCCTCCATGCTCTCTCATTCATGATCAAGAGCATGAGCGAGAAGGAAAACGAGGACAAGTAGAGTCTTCAGAATGATCTGCACGACTGCGGGTCATGGCAAAGAAAAAATCCCGTAGCCTGAGCTACGGGATTTTAAGTAAGCATTCAATATGCTGTTCTGCTGATTAAGCTTCAGCAGGTGCACCTACAGGGCAGTTAGCTGCGCAAGCGCCGCAGTCAATGCAAACACTCTCGTCGATAACATAAGGTGTACCCTCGGAAATAGCTTCAACAGGGCATCCGGAAGCGCAAACGCCGCAACCGATGCAGTCATCAGAAATCTTATATGCCATAAGTAAATCCTCCTTCTTAGAAAATAATATCTACATGCGCAGTATAGCACATGTGAAGTTGTTTGTAAACAATTTGTAAAAACTCTGCAAACATTGAAATATAAGCATCTTAGGACATTTTTGAGTTAACAGTGTTCATATGAACAGAGGGTAATATAACTATGAAAATAGTATCTTTTACAGGCAAAAGCGGAACGGGAAAAAGCTATCAGGCGACGGCTCTGGCACAGAGGCGCGGCTTTGATGCGATCATAGATGACGGCCTGCTCATCTACAAGGGGCAGATCGTTGCAGGGACATCCGCCAAAAAGTGTGCCTCCAAGGCAGCGGCTATGAGAACAGCTCTGTTCAACTATGAGGACCACCGAAACGAGGTCAAGAGCGCTCTTGTAAGGTACCATCCTGAGACGCTGATGATCATCGGAACATCTGACAGGATGACGAACATCATAGCTGAGCAGCTCGGCCTGCATGAACCTGAAGAGAGGATATATATAGAGGACGTAACGACTGAGGAAGAGCGTGCGGAGGCGGCGCATCACCGTAACGATGAAGGCCAGCATGTAATCCCTGCTCCCGTGGGACAGCTCAGAAGGGATTTTGCCGGATACTTCATGAACCCGCTTAAGATCTTCAGAGACAGGGCTCTCGGGAATGCCGTAGGAAGACATGAGAAGGATGAAGAGGACGGACCTGAGGACCGTACTGTCGTAAGACCGCAGTTCAGCTACTTCGGGACATTCACCATCAATGAGCACGTCATCCGGGATATCATAAGGATCGCTTCTGCCAGGTATGAAGACACTCTGGTCGTCGCGGACAGGATGAGCAACGGCAAAGCGCAGAACATGTCCGTGACCATAGATGTCAGGGCGCTCAAGGATCCGAGGACGGTCGATGAATGTGTGAAGTTCCAGCAGGATGTGTATGATGCGATCGCCGAGATGACGGCATTTACGATCGAGAGTGTGAATGTAAGGATAAGGGATATAGCGGAAAGTGCTGACGAGCTTCATTCCAAGAGGCTCCACTGATCTGCTGAAAGACGGATTACTGATGAACAGGATAGTTATTAATGATGTAAGAGATATCGACCTTGAGCACGTATTCGAGTGCGGCCAGTGCTTCAGATGGGTGCCTGCCGGTGACGGGTCGGGAGACTATACAGGTGCAGCAGGGAAGTATGCTGCAAGGATAAGCCTTAAGCATGATGGTGTAGCTGAGACAGGACACTGCAGCCTGCAGATCGAGGCGACAGGCGGTGATGAGGCTTTCTGGAGAGACTATTTCGATCTCGGTACTGACTACGGCGCGATCAAGGATGAGCTGGTAAGAAACGAACCGGAGATAGAAAACGCTGTAAAGTACGGATACGGGATAAGGATACTGAGGCAGGACCTCTTCGAGACGCTGATATCCTTCATCGTGTCCCAGAATAACAATATTCCGAGAATAAGGAAGTGCATCGAGGCGCTGTGCAGCAGGTACGGAGAATATATCGGGGAGGCTTTCGGCCGTGAATGGCATGCATTCCCTGAGCCTGAAGTCCTTGCGGAGGCATCTGAGGAAGACCTTGCTGCTCTGCGGCTCGGATACAGGTCCGGCTACATCAGGGCTGCAGCTGAGAGATATGTCTCGGACAGAGACTGCGGACATCTGCCGGAAACGAGAGAAGAGATCCTCTCTTACCGCGGTGTCGGACCGAAGGTGGCCAACTGCATAATGCTTTTCGGACTTCGTGATGTCGGCGCTTTTCCTGTCGACACATGGGTGAAGCATATCATGAACGACATGTACGGATTCGACGAAAACGACATGAAGGGAATGGAGCGTTTTGCCTGCGATAAGTTCGGAGAACTGGCGGGATACGCGCAGCAGTATCTCTTCTACTATTACAGGGACAATGGCAGATAGACCCATTTGATATCACTGAAAATGACGGCCTGTTCCGGCAAGACGGAGCAGGCTTTTTCACTGGCCGGGAAATTGACGATTTCTTCATATTTAGCTGTTGACAATGCGCTGGGGCGTGAGTAGAATAGTAGAGGTGATTGGCACTCGAACGACAAGAGTGCTAACAAAGAACAAGAACTAGGAGGCAAAACAATGAGTATCGGAATCAAGCCACTCGGAGCAAGAGTTGTTATAAAGAAGATGGAAGCTGAAGAGAAGACCGAAGCAGGACTGCTCCTCTCCGGCAGCGCTAAGGAAAAGCCGCAGCAGGCTGAAGTTCTCGCAGTAGGCCCTGGAACAAAGGATGAGCCGATGGAGCTCAAGGTCGGTGACATCGTAGTATTCAGCAGATACGGCGGCAGCGAGCTGAAGTATCACGGTGTTGAATACACCATCATCAACCAGAAGGACATTCTCGCAACGATCGAGAAATAAGAATCGTCAAAAATGACTCACTAAGGAGGATTTAAATAGAAATGGCTAAGGAACTTTATTACGGCGAGGAATCAAGAAGAAAGCTGCTTGCCGGAGTAGACAAGCTGGCAGACACAGTTAAGATCACACTCGGACCTAAGGGCAGAAACGTCCTGATCGAGAAGTCATACGGATCACCGCTGATCACCAACGACGGTGTCAGCATCGCAAGAGAGATCGAGCTTGAGGACCAGGTAGAGAACATGGGAGCTCAGCTCGTAAAGGAAGTAGCTACCAAGACTAATGATGTAGCCGGCGACGGTACAACAACAGCTACTCTGCTTGCACAGAGCATCATCAGAGAGGGATTCAAGAACGTTACAGCTGGTGCTAACCCGATGATCCTGAAGAAGGGAATCGCAGGCGCTGTAGACGCTGCTGTTGATTACCTCAAGAGCACAGCCAAGATCGTAGACGACAAGGAATCCATCGCACAGGTCGCTTCCGTTTCCGCTAACGACGCAGAGATCGGTGAGCTGATCGCTGAGGCTATGGAGAAGGTCGGCAAGGACGGTGTCATCACTGTTGAAGAGTCCAAGACACTCGGAACTACACTCGACGTAGTTGAGGGTATGCAGTTCGACAGAGGATACCTTTCACCATACATGGCTAACAATGAGAAGATGGAAGCTGTCATGAGCAAACCATACATCCTGCTCACAGACAAGAAGATCAGCAGCATCCAGGATATCATCCCGCTGCTCGAGGGCATCATGAAGGCCGGCAGAAGCCTCCTCATCGTAGCTGAGGATGTTGACGGCGAGGCTCTTGCAACTCTCGTACTCAACAAGCTGAGAGGAACACTCGACGTAGTAGCTGTTAAGGCTCCTGGATTCGGCGACAGACGTAAGGCTATGATGGAAGACATCGCTATCCTTACAGGCGGCGTAGTTATCTCTGAGGAACTCGGATACGAGCTCAAGGAAGCTACTATCGACATGCTCGGACAGGCTGAGACAGTCAAGGTCAACAAGGACAACACCGTTATCGTAAATGGCGCAGGCCGCAAGGATGAACTCGATGCAAGAATCGCTCAGATCAAGGCATCCATCGAAGAGACAACATCCGAATTCGATAAGGAAAAGCTTCAGGAGAGACTTGCTAAGCTGTCCGGCGGTGTAGCTGTTATCAACGCAGGTGCTGCAACTGAGACAGAGCTCAAGGAGAAGAAGCTGAGACTCGAGGACGCTCTCAACGCAACAAGAGCTGCTGTTGAAGAGGGTATCGTAGCAGGCGGCGGCGTATCCCTGATCAGAGCTATCGAGGCTGTAAAGGCTTATGCAGACAAGCAGGAAGGCGACATGAAGACAGGTGCCAAGATCGTAGAGAGAGCACTTGAGGAGCCTGTAAGACAGATCGCTACAAACGCAGGATTCGACGGTGCAGTAATCGTAGCTGAGGTCAAGAAGGCTGAAGGCAATGTCGGATTCAACGCAGCAAACGAAGAGTATCAGGATATGATCAAGGCCGGTATCGTTGACCCTGTAAAGGTAACAAGATCCGCACTCCAGAATGCTTCTTCAGTAGCAGGAATGCTCCTGACAACAGAGGCAGGCATCACACAGATCAAGGAACCTGAACCACCAATGCCACAGGGCGGCGGAATGGGAATGATGTGATCTGGCCCCCCGATATATTGATTGTATGCAACAGCCCCGCAGTGATGCGGGGCTGTTTCTTGCTCAAAAAGTTTGATTTTTCTAACTTTTGTAAAATGCTTTATTTTGCATTTTATTAGTGATATAGTAGGAAAAACTCAACAATTATTGTAAATAGTTAGTTCGACTTAACTTTGCGAAATGCGCATTTTAGCGGTCATTTGACTGGTAAATGCACTGTAAATAACTACCACTTAATGTTTCTACCCCTAAGATCACAGAAAGAGGTGCAAAATGGCAACAGTTCTCAAGGAACCATCAAGAACTTTCAACGAATATCTTCTCATCCCAGGGTATTCCAGCGCTGAGGCAAGACCTGAAAATGTTTCTCTCAGGACTCCGATCGTCAAATACAGAAAGGGCGAGGAAGCTTCACTGTATATGAACATCCCGCTGACATCTGCTGTAATGCAGGCTGTATCCGATGACGGAATGGCGGTAGCACTTGCCAAGGAAGGCGGTATCGCATTTATATTCGGCTCACAGTCCATCGAGAGCCAGGCTGCAATGGTCAGAAAGGCCAAGAGCTATAAGGCAGGATTCGTACCGAGCGATTCCAATCTGAAGCCTGATGCAACTCTTCAGGACGTACTTGATCTGAAGGCTGAGAAGGGACACTCCACTATTGCTATCACTGAGGACGGGACTTCCGACGGAAAGCTCCTCGGTATCGTGACAAGCCGTGACTACAGGGTTTCCCGCATGGATCCGTCAACAAAGATCA
>CAMIWY010000003.1 GCA_946402595.1 uncultured Clostridia bacterium | reverse complement strand
TGTCATGCTGTGCCAGCGCAACATCATGTTCAACGTCTTCAGCCTCAAGCAGGTTGAGGACATCAGATACGGTGATGTAAACATAGCTCTGCTGCCTTATCATCATACATTCGGCGCTACCGGACAGCTTCTCATGTATGCCTGTGGAGTTACGACTGTATTCTGCGACGGACTCAAATACCTGCAGAAGAACTTTGTTGAATATCATGTATCCGTATTCATAGGAGTGCCTCTCCTGATGGAAGCCATGTACAAAAAGATCATGGCCGGCATCAGGAAGAAAGGGAAGGAGAAGACCTTTGAACGCGGCGTAAAGCTCGCAAGGATGCTCAGGAAGGCAAAGATCGATGTAAGGCGCAGGCTCTTCAGGGACGTGATCGATGAGCTGGGCGGCAGCCTCCGTATGGTCGTCAGCGGAGCATCCGCCCTTGATGCGGCTGTCATAAACGGATACCAGGATATCGGAATAGAAGTCGTTCAGGGATACGGAATGACTGAGTCCGCTCCTGTAATAGCAGGTGAGAACCTGTTCAACCGTGCGCCGGGCTCAATCGGTCTTGCATTCCCGGGAATGGATGTCGAGATCGCAGACCCTGATGAAGAGGGCATCGGCGAGATCATCGTCAGGTCACCGAGCGTTATGATGGGGTACTATCAGGATAAGGCCGAGACAGACAAGGTGCTGAAGGACGGATGGCTCCATACAGGAGACCTGGCTTATCTTGACTCAAACGGCTACATCCATATCACCGGAAGGTCCAAAAACGTCATCGTGCTTAAGAACGGCAAGAACGTATATCCTGAAGAGATCGAGACGATCATAGCTGAGCTTCCGTATGTTGAGGAGAATATAGTCTTCGGTGAGGTCAGACGTGAGGGTGCCGATGACAGGGATGAGGTCCTTGTTGCCAAGATCGTCTACGATAAAGACCTGATGAAGGAGAAATACGGCGCAGAGACTGAAGAGCAGATCTACGCGATTGTTGATGCAGATATTGACCGCATCAACAGCAATATGCCAAAATACAAGCATGTACACAGACTGATACTGCAGACCGAAGAGATGGCCAAGACGACCACCGGCAAGGTCAAGAGGTATGAAGAGAACAAGTAGCAGGGGCATGTCATGAGAAAGCTGGAACAGCACTTCAATACAATGTACGATAAATTCAAGCTAATGCTGTATGACCGTGCGCTGAAGGAGCGCGGCCGCAGCATGCCGGGGGACCTGAGCCTTCAGGAGGTGATCTACATGGAGATCATCATCGCGCTCGGAGATCCGACAGTGGCTGAATTTTCAAGATATGCCAAGCTTTCCGCCTCCAACACGGCGTACCGCCTGAACAAGCTCGAGGAGAGAGGATATATCAGGCGCATCCGCAATGACAGGGACAAAAGAGAATTCCGTGTAGAGGCGACGGACAGATACCGCGAGGAATACGGCGTCATATTCGACTACATCCATCTTGTCTGCGAGAGGATCGAGGAGAGATTCGAACCGGGAGATGTCGATAAGTTCGAAGAGATGCTTGGCATAATTAGTGAAGAGCTTATGCCTGAAGCGGGAAGGCAGCTCAGGGAGCGCGACTGATCAGCATGCCTGAACAGACACATTGATCATCATGCAGCCGGTGATTATCAGTATTGTTCTGATAATACCGGCTGCATTTGATTTCTGACTGAAAAGGGGAGCAATGAATAAATATAGATGCATGATTGGCGCAGACAACTGCCGGATTATGAGTTATAATAACAGCCTATGAGAAAAGTGGTAACAAAAATGATCGGACTGATATTAATACTTGCGGCGGCTGCCATAGGGGTAAGCGCTTATGTGGCAGCAACAGCAGGCAGGGATATAGTACTTACACATGACGGGACGGAGATAGACGCTGATACAATTGAGAGTCTTAAGAGCGTGGATCCGCAGTGTATTCTTGTGCTTGGCTGCTCGGTATGGGCAGACAACCAGCCGTCACCGATGCTGCAGGACAGACTGGATACTGCGATCGACCTGTATAAAAAGGGAGCTGCACCCAAGCTGCTTCTGAGCGGAGACAACAGCGTGCCTGAATACAGCGAGCCTGACTGCATGTATCAGTACGCCCTGAGCCGCGGCGTCCGGGATGAGGATATATTCCTGGATTTTGCCGGATTCTCCACATATGACTCGGTATACAGGGCCAGGGACGTATTCTGCGCTGACCGCATGATAATAGTGACCCAGAAGTATCATCTGTTCAGGGCTCTTAAGATAGCAGATGCTCTGGGAGTTGAGGCAAAAGGAGTCTCATCCGATCAGAGACAGTATACCGGAAGATACTACAGGGAGTTCCGCGAGGTGCTCGCACGTGACAAGGACTTTATCAAATGCATCTTCAGGCCTGAACCTGTATTTCTGGGAGAGAAGATCCCGGTGGACGGGGACGGAAGAGTCACGCATCTAAACTAGAAGCTTGCAAATAAGCCGTGTGCATTTTATGATTATGGACAGGGGTCAGATGACCCGCAATTAATCCTCAGGGGAAAGGATCAGCTGATATGAAAGACATGAAGGGTGAGCTGAAAAGCATATACGATGACTTCTACGGACCGACGAAGGAGAAACCGGAGATCGATTTTCCGGTACGCAGACCTTCTGCAGGAAGAAAGCCTGATTTTGCACGCTCTTCTGAGCAGAATTCAGGATCGAACGCAGGAACTCAGGAAATCGAGACGGAAGTCGTTACTCAGACTGAGTTTGCCGTGCAGACAGCACCGGAGCCTGAAGAACCGAAAGAACCGGAAAAGTCCGGCATGGAGGAACTGAATGAGCTCATCGGCCTGACCAAGGTCAAGCATGATGTCGAAGAGCTGGTCGGCCTTGCCAAGGTAAGAAAGATGCGTGAGGAGAAGGGCATGAAGGCAGTGCCTGTTTCTCTCCACCTCGTATTCTCAGGCAACCCGGGAACAGGAAAGACCACGGTAGCCAGAATACTTGCCAAGCTGTACAAGGAGATAGGTATCCTCTCTACGGGGCAGCTCGTGGAGACTGACAGATCGGGCCTTGTTGCAGGATACGTCGGACAGACAGCGATCAAGACACAGAAGAAGATACAGGAGGCCATGGGCGGCGTCCTCTTCATAGATGAGGCCTATACGCTCAATCAGGAAGGAGAGAACTTCGGACAGGAGGCCATCGACACCATCCTCAAGGCGATGGAAGACCACCGTGACAAGTTCGTGGTCATCGTTGCCGGATACACTGACCTGATGAAGGCGTTTATCGAGAGCAACCCGGGACTCAAGTCCAGATTCAACAAGTTCTTCGAGTTCCCTGACTATACTGTTGATGAGCTGCAGGCCATCTTCATGATGCAGTGCAAAAAGTACCAGTACAAAATGACTGAGGAGGCTGAAGCAGCCGTCAAGGAAGAGATAAAGAGACTAGAAGCTGCCAAGGGTGAGAATTTTGCGAATGCAAGAGAGGTCAGAAACCTCTTCGAGAAGATAATCACCAATCAGGCTGCAAGGGTCGCTGACATTGAGAATGTCGATGAAGAGATGCTCACGACACTTACGATCGATGACCTGAAGGATCTTGATGACCTCGAGGATCCTGAAAAGAAGTTGAAGGAAATTGAAGAAAATGCATCAGCTGCAGAGAAGGAGCTTCTTGATACTCTGACAGACATACTTGAGAGCTCAGAACAGAGCAATAGTGAAGGATCTGAAAAAGCACCCGCAGATGAGAAAAGCGGAGACAGCGTGAAAGAAAAGAAGGCAGATGCGGACAGCGGAAAAGGCTCGAAAAAATAGGGTATATGGAGCGCACTGGCATCAATTACGAAAACAGAATAAGCAAAGATATGAAGACCAGCATGGAGATCGATTCGTGCTGGTCTCTTCGCATGGCAGATGATAATGCAGGTACAGAGACGGTCCCGGCTGCAGTGCCCGGGGATCTGTACTCTGATCTTCTCAGAGCCGGCAGGATAGAAGATCCGTATTACAGGGACAACGAACTTGAGGCTCTCAGACTGTCAGACAGGGATTACATATATGAGACTTCGTTTGATGCGGCTGCTGATATTCTCTGCAGGGACCGCATCCGCCTCGTGTTTGAAGGACTTGATACACTGGCTGAAATAAGACTCAACGGGGTGCTCCTCGGCACAGCTGACAACATGCACAGGACCTGGAAGTATGATATCCGGGATATCCTGAAGGCGGAAGACAACTGCCTCAGCATCCTGTTCCTTTCGCCGACAGAGTACATCCGGAGAAAATATGCAGAGAAGCCTCTTGAGGGCACGGAAGATGCGATGAGAGGTTTCCCGTATCTCCGCAAGGCTCACTGCATGTTCGGCTGGGACTGGGGCCCGAGGCTCCCGGGATGCGGCATATTCAGGCCGGTAAGGATCACAGGTTATGATACTGCTGCCATAGACAGCGTATACATAAGACAGGAGCATGCAGACGGCAGCGTGACTCTGAGATTCGAGCCTGAGCTCGAGTATGCAGGGGCAGCAGATGCAGATATCAGCTGCATGGCAGAGGTGTTCAGTCCGGACGGAGAGCTGATCGCAAGCGGTGACGCATTGGAAGATTTTGTCATATCCGATCCGCAGCTGTGGTATCCTGCAGGTTACGGTTCACAGCCGCTCTATACGGTCAGGGTGACACTTCTTTCGGAAGGCAAAATGCTGGACGCATGGGAGCGAAGGATCGGTCTTCGCACGATGACTGTCACAAGACGTAAAGATGAATACGGAGAGAGTTTTGCCCATACGGTCAACGGAACAGAGATATTCGCAATGGGCGCAGACTATATCCCGGAGGACAGCCTGACAGGCAGGACGTCCCTTGAGAGGACAAGACGTCTTCTTGAGGACGCGCGCCTGGCGAACCACAACTGCATAAGAGTGTGGGGAGGCGGCTATTATCCCGAAGACGGGTTCTACGATAACTGCGATGAACTTGGCCTGATAGTGTGGCAGGACTTCATGTTCGCATGCGCTGCATATGACCTGTCCGGAGAATTCGAGGCAAACATCAGAGCCGAGATCGAAGACAATGTCAGGAGGCTCCGCCATCATGCGAGCCTGGGTCTCTGGTGCGGAAACAATGAGATGGAGCAGTTTGCCGATGAAGGGCAGTGGGTCAATACTCCTGAACTCAGGAGATTCTATCTCAGGATGTACGAGGAGATTTTCCCGGAGATACTGGAGAAGACTGATCCTCAGACATTCTACTGGCCGGCAAGCCCGTCAAGCGGCGGGGGATTCGATGAGCCTAATGCGGAGAACAGGGGAGACGTGCACTACTGGGATGTGTGGCACGGAAACAAGCCTTTTACGGAATACAGGAAGTTCCATTTCAGATATCTCTCTGAGTTCGGCTTCCAGTCCTTCCCGGCGATGAAAACGATAGAGTCGTTCACTGAACCTGAGGATCGCAACATATATTCGTATGTGATGGAAAAGCATCATAGAAATGCTGCGGCCAACGGCAAGATCGCTTCGTACATGTCGCAGACATATCTGTATCCTGCAGCATTTGAGATGACCGTATATGCCTCGCAGCTGCTGCAGGCGCAGGCTATCCGCTATGGCGTAGAGCACTTCAGAAGACACCGCGGCAGGTGCATGGGAACCGTCGTATGGCAGCTCAACGACTGCTGGCCGGTCGCAAGCTGGTCATCAATAGACTATTACGGCAGGTGGAAGGCTCTTCACTATTATGAGAAGAGGTTTTTTGCTCCGCTGCTGCTGTCATGCGAGGAGGAAGGTATCCTGACGCAGGACACCAACCCTAATGCAGAGCCTTATGAAGTAAAAAAGTCGGTAAGGTTCAATGTGAGCAATGAGACCATGGAAGAACATACTGTAGATGTCATATGGCAGAAGCGTGACAGCTCCGGAAGAAGCCGTGACGAAAGAAAAGAGACCGTAACGGTCCCTGCGCTGAGTGCTGTATGGCTTGAAAGGGAAGACATGCCTGATGCAGATCTCTATGACGATCATGTTTCGTACAGGATGGAAGAGAACGGGGAAGTCATTTCAGAAGGAAGCGTGATCTTCTGTCAGCCTAAGTACTATCACTTCAGGGATCCTGAGCTTTCATGGCGCCTTGGCGATGATGAGATCATCATCAGTGCTTCTGCATACGCGCGTGATGTTGAGATCCTCAATGATAACGAAGACCTGGTCCTGTCGGATAACTATTTTGACATGGAGCCGGGTGAGAAAAGAATAAAAATCCTCAGGGGAAGACCTGACGGCCTGCGCCTGAGGAGTACATACGACATCCGGTGATGATCTATTCGTAGAGGATGTCCATATCCACATCACCTTCTATACCGTCTATATTGCCTGTCTGGCTTGCCTGCCACATTACGTACGGACCCTTGTAGTCTGTTTTGTCAGTATAGTGGGCGAGCCATACAGGTCTCGTATCCGTATCAGCCCATACCTTCTCAAGACTGTTCTTGTTGCCGTATAACATGCAGTCATAGCCTGCGGATGACAGCTGTTCTGCGAATGCATCATAGAGACCGTTGAGACCTGCAAAACTCACTTTGTACGTCTGGAACTGACCGAAGTTCTCCCAGTCGAATACGACCGGAAGGTCAGGCTTTTCCTCACCGAGGATCTCTATGATCTGGTCAGCAGATGCGCGGACTTCCTTTTCGGTGTTATCGTAGCTGTACAGGTATACGCCTGTCTTAAGCCCCGCAGCCCGTGCGTTCTCATAGTTCTGCTCGAACTGGCTGTCCTTTTCTATCTTCCCGTCTGCAGAGTAGCCGATCCTGATTATGACAAACTCACATCCGGCCTTCTTTACAGCGTCAAAGTCAATATCACCCTGCCAGGTGGATACATCGATACCGAAAGAACGCCCGCTGCCCTTATATGCTGAGACGAAATCCGTAAACTGCGTCCTCGGGGAATCATCTGTGTACACAGGAACTGAATCAGCGACCTCCACGGTCAGATCGGCATCCGTGCTGTTGCCTGAAGCATCAGTTATCTTCACATGAAGAGGGTACCTGCCCAGCCTTGCCATCCTTACTTCACCCTCGATTTCTATAGAAGGCTCAGGATCTGCGTTGTCTCCGTATCCTATGACATCGTTGATGTCGAACTTCTCATAGCGCTCAAGCACCGTGCCGTCACCGTTCCACAGGATGAGAGGCGGAACAGTGTCCACGACGTTATATGCAAGTGTATATTCCTCTGATGCAGTCATGAGCCCGCCAAGAACAGGCTTGGAGACAGTGTATACGATTTCTTTGCTGCCTGTTTTGTCTGTCTTGAGAAACTCTCCGGACGGAGTGACTTCACCCTCAGAATCCCTGACAAAGTCCATTGCCGCATACTCACCGCCGGCTTCTACCTGCGGCGTTTTCTCGGTAAAGCTTATGTCAAGTGAATCCTTCGCAGACTTGTACGAATAAGCTGCTGTGGCTGCGATCGCTATTATCAGAACAAGTATAAGGATCAGAAGTATTCTGAACGTTCTGTAGTTTCTTTTCGGCTTCTGTATCTCGCGTCCTGCTCTCATTGGCATGCCCCTCCCGGTGGTCAGTTATCTGTCTGTTTTATTGTAACACTAATCGGGATGCATAAATTAATTATCCGTATCGGGGTCCGGATCCTTTTCAGGCGGAACCGGTTTTCTTGCGATTGCAGGGCAAAAGAATTAAAATTATTTCTGAATGAACTGATCCCGCCCGGCATCAGCTTTAGCGGGTCAGATGAGCAGAATAAATGATGGAGGACCGTATACATGAAAGGGGAACTGAGATTAAAGATCAGCCGCCAGAAGGGCAAAAGCCATGAGGTAGTCATGGCAGCAGACGGAAAAGAGGTGTCATGCGACAACATGCTCCTGTCTGCATATGAAAGAGAGGAAGACGGCGTAAGGCTCTGCGGGCTGAAGCTCAGGATATGCTATAAGGAGCCGCTCCTTGAGGAGCATGTCAATCTTGCGATGGAAGCGCCTGTAACAGTATATTTCAGGCCTGATGAAGTCCCTGAGAAGATAACCTCACTGTATATGTTCGGACCATGGTGGTCGCGTCCGGGATTTGCTGACAGCTTTAAGGATATACCTGACAGGACGCAGGTCGCACTGTTCAGATATGCTGACAGATGCGGATGCCTTGTGCCTGTGGTCGGGGACAGATTCAAATCATATCTGACAGGGGGCACAGAGGACGAAATATGCCTCGTGATGACCGCCTTGAGAGGAGGACTGGAATCTCTGGATGAGATCATGTATGTATATGCAGAAGCTGATACCGCATACGAGGCGGTGCACAGAGCTTTTGCATGGCTAATAAAGGAGAAAGGCATCCTGCCGAGAGAAGAGAGGCGCATCCCGGAGATGTTCAGATATCTGGGATGGTGCAGCTGGGATGCTTTCTACACTGACATATCAGCTGACCTGGTCACACAGAAGGCTGACGAACTCATAGACAAGGAAGTACCGGTGAGATGGATGCTCTTCGATGACGGATGGTTCCCGTCAAGAGATAAGATGATCACGGATTTTGCACCGGACAGGGCTAAGTTCCCTGGCGGATTCAGACCAGTTATCGAGGATATCCGGAGCAGGAGCAATATAGACACGTTCGGCATATGGCATGCTCTCGGAGGATACTGGGGCGGCGTCGATCCGGAGAGCAGCCTCGCTCAGGAAGAGGAGAAGTATCTCTACAGGACAGCCAATAACGTCCTTATTCCTGATTACAGGCACGGAAGCGGATTCTACCGCGACTGGTGCAGGCTTCTCAAGAGTGAGGGTATCGATTTCATCAAGGTCGACGGACAGAGCACGGCTCCGTTCTACTATGAGAACGAGGTCCCTGTTGCTGAAGCGGCAAGAGGAATGAACAGAGAGCTTGAAAGCGGCTCTTTCGAGATGGACGGTGCCATCATAAACTGCATGGGAATGGCGATGGAGAATGTTCTGGCAAGACCAGCCTCGGCGATATCCCGCAACAGCGATGATTTCTTCCCGAGCAGGGATGAGAGTTTTGTCGAGCATCTCCTCCAGAACGCATACAACTCGATTTATCACAATGAGATATACTGCTGCGACTGGGACATGTTCTGGACAAAACATCCGTATGCGGCCAAGCACAGCCTGCTGAGAGCGATCAGCGGCGGTCCGGTGTACTTCAGCGACAAGATCGGCGAGACTGATCCTGACGTACTGAAGCCTCTTGCATGCAGTGACGGAAAGCTTCTCATGATGGCAAGATCTGCAAGGCCGACAGAGGACTGCGTTTTTACGGACCCTGTGAAGGAAGGCGTTCTCAAGCTGAGCAATTATGCAGCCTGCGGAGGCATCGCATATGCAGGCGGGATAGCAGCATACAATCTCACAGGCAGCAGACAGACAGTATCTTTTGCTCCTGAAGAAGTGCCGGAAATCGCCGGTGCGGAAAAATACTGGGTATATGATTATTTCAGACAGGAAGCGCATCTTCTCGGTGCTGGAGAAAAGTTTGAAGCTGAGATAGACAGGGACGGATACGCATGGTATGTGATAGTTCCATTCACTGGTAAAGCAGCATTCCTGGGACTTCTCGACAAATACGCCGGAGTCGCGGCTGCAGAGAACATAACAGAAAACAGTGATTCTGTGACATTTGTGATGAAAGCATCGGGCAGGACCGGATGGCTGTCTGAAACCGAGCCATCTGCTGTATACCTGAACGGTGAAGATATCACAGATAAGGTAGTATCTGAAGGCTGCCTGTATTATGCTGACATGCAGGAATCGGCAGAGACAGCCATACTTACCATAAAATAACAGTTGGCAAGGGGAATACTGAATGGAAGGAATAACATCCAACAGAAAAATACTGACCAGACTGATGTTCAGGCTGCTGCCGATACAGATACTGCTTGCCGCAATAGGCGCAGTCAACGGTATCGTCTCCACTTATTTTGCCAGTAACTTCGTCGGTGTGGACGCAATGACTGCAGTAGGTATCTACTGGCCTGTGAATACCCTTGTGGCAATGACGGGGACTGTACTGACCGGAGGTGCGAGCATACTGTGCGGAAAATATCTGGGCCAGAACGAGCAGGGCAAAATGCACAATGTGTATACGCTGGATATCATCCTCGCAGGGACCATCGGAACGCTGCTGTCGCTGATCCTTGTGTTTCTTGCGTTTACTGATAATACCGGATTCCTCACACATGACGACCAGGTAAGGGCGATCCTCAACCGCTATATAACCGGTCAGGCAATAGGCATAATCCCGTTCATGATCGGAAGCCAGTTTACGATATTCCTTTCTATGGAAAACAGGAACAGGAGAGCGATGACTGCAAGCATTGCCTTCATAATATCCAATCTTCTGTTCAACTTCCTGTTCGTAAAGGTCCTGGGGCTGGAGGCTTTCGGTCTGGCACTCGCTTCATCTGCGGGAATGTGGGTCTTTTTTGCCGTACAGGCAGGGCATTTCATCAGTGGAAAATCACAGATGAAATTCAGACTGAAAGAGATCGTATGGGCAGAGTGCATCGCGATACTGGCGATCGGATTCCCGGGTGCGGCTACCAATATCTATCAGGCTTTCCGCGGCCTTGCTGTCAACAAACTGCTTGAAGCATACGTAGGCGGGGCGGGGATCTCCGCTTTCACAGCCTGCAATAATTTCCTGGCAGTATTCTGGGCCATTCCGGCGGGCTTTGTTGCCGTATCAAGGATGATGATAAGTGTGAGTGTAGGTGAGGAAGACAGGCAGACACTTATGGATGTAATGAGAGTAATGTTCAGCAGGTTCGTTCCGCTGATGGCTGCCATATCTGCTGTTTTAATGATCCTTGCCGTACCTGAAACGCACATTTTCTATAAGGATCCGACGAACCCTGTATTCATGATGACTGTCTGGGGCTTCAGGCTCCTGCCGGTATGTATGGTGCTTGCGATCCCTGCGATGCACTTTACATGCTACGGACAGGCATCGGGCAAACATGTCCTGGTACACCTGGTGTCTCTCATGGACGGTATTGTCTGTGTTGTAGCATTCAGTGCGGTACTCATTCCTGCAATAGGAATAAACGGACTCTACTATGCCAATATCCTGAACGGAATGGTCATTCTCCTGATCTTCTTCGTATATGCATGTGTTAAGAACAGGAAGATCCCGTCAGACATGTTTGAGCTCATGGTCATACCGCCTGACTTCGGCGTATCTCCTGATGAAAGGCTTGACCTGACTGTAAGAAGCATGGAGGAGGTCGTCACCATCTCACAGAGAATACAGAACTTCTGTACTGTGAAGGGCATAGACAACAGACGGTCATATCTTGCGGGCCTTGCGATGGAAGAGATGGCCGGGAACATCGTTGAACACGGTTTTGCCGGTGATAACCGGGCGCATACCATAGATGTTCGTGTGGTACACAAGGGCGATGATATAATCCTCAGACTCAGAGATGACTGCAAGGCGTTTGACCCTGTAACCATGAACCGGATCGCTGAAGGCGGTGACGCGGGATCCAATATTGGATTAAAGATGATATTCGGGATACTCAAGGACGTCGAATACCAGAACATTCTGGGAATGAACGTGCTGACAATGAAGATATAACGACGGAAAGATAAGCTGAAAATGGAAGAGAAAATGGAAGAAAGACGTATTGTCAGGGTCGCAGCAGCGATAATAATAAAGGAAGGCAAAGTGCTCGCCACTCAGCGGGGGTATGGTGATTATAAGGACTGGTGGGAGTTTCCGGGCGGCAAGCTTGAGCCGGGCGAGACACCTGCACAGGCAGCAGAAAGAGAGATAAGGGAAGAACTTGACGCTGAGATAAAGGCAGGGGATATCATCTGCACAGTCGAGTACGACTATCCGAAGTTCCATCTGTACATGTACTGCATCAGATGTGAACTGATCTCTGCAGGCATCCATCTACTCGAGCACGAGTCGGCAAAGTGGCTGGGAAGAGATGAGCTCGACTCAGTCAAGTGGCTTCCTTCAGATACAGCAGTGATTGAAGAGCTCAGAAAACTTATCTGATATTATTGCAATCAGATGATTTCCGTTTATTATTATCATCGAAATGACAAATCATTTCCCGTTTTAACCGTATAATGAAGCGGTAAGAGGGGTATAATCATAACAGGAGGAGATACATCTAATGAACGTTTATGATTTTACAGTAAAAGACAGAATGGGTAATGACGTAAGTCTGAAGGACTATGAAGGAAAGGTCCTCCTTATCGTTAATACCGCAACAGGCTGCGGATTCACACCGCATTATGAGCCGCTCGAGGCAATGTACAAGGAATTCAGAGATAAGGGATTTGAGATCCTCGACTTCCCATGCAACCAGTTTGCTGACCAGGCTCCAGGCTCTGATGATGAGATCCACGAGTTCTGCACACTTAAGTTCGGAACAGAGTTCCCTCAGTTCACCAAGATCGATGTTAACGGCGAGACTGCTGATCCGCTCTTTGCATATCTTGCAACAGAGAAGCCGTTCGAAGGATTCGGCAAGGGTCTCAAGATGGCAGCACTGAAGAAGTTTGCTGATGCCAACAACAAGAAGTTCGGCGACAAGGCATATATCAAGTGGAACTTCACCAAGTTCCTCATCGACAGAGAGGGCAACGTAGTGACAAGATTCGAGCCTACAGCTGACATGGCTGATGTAAAGGCGGCAGTAGCAGCAATGCTGTAACCGGCAGACTTGATCACTGACAGCGATCATAGTAAAAATGACAGGGAAGCGGCGTGTCCGCTTCCTTTTTTGTTACCAGCGGGTTATTAAAATACAAAGAAATACTCCGGCAACCATCGTGTGTGTGATATTATTAATTCAACAATTCCGTATCTCTGAAGGGGTACTTATGTAGATATTGTGGGGAGGAAATAATGGATCAGGACACAAGACGGGAAAAGCTGATCAAGCTGGCGAACACCATGTGTAACGGTGAGCTCAGGACAGACCCCAGCACCGCTGAGTATCAGGTGCTGGATTATCTGCTTACAGATGATGAACTGACTGTAATGAGTGAGATGAAGCTCATTACACCATACACAGCAGGGATGATAGCCAAAAAGACAGGCTTTACTAAGGAAAAAAGCAAAAGGATTCTTGAGGAGATATCTGACAAGGCATATTTCATGGATGTGAAGGTGCCCCGCACTGATGCAAAGGTATATATGCTTGTACCTTTCGCTCCGGGACTGTTCGAATTCCAGATGGTAAGACCTGGATTTGCAGAAGAAAATCCTGAAATTGCATATCTTTTCGCAAGACATGCCTTTGAATCACATGATGTGGCCAAGGACTGGCCGATGGGCGTAGGCATCATGAGAGTAGTTCCTGTTGAAGCTTCTCTTCCTGCTGACACCAAGAAGATGACGATGGACAGGCTGTCGACCCTTATAGATACGACTATCGGGCAGTCTTTCTGCCTTGTTCCTTGCCAGTGCCGCAGGGTACGTAAGATCATGGGAGAGGGAGACGGAACACAGGTTGACGGCATGTGCGTATACATGGGACCTCTTGCTGATTCCATGCTCAGACACGGACGCGGCAAGAAGATCACCAGAGAAGAAGTATATGAGCATCTCAAGAAGATGGAAGCACAGGGCTGCATCCATCAGATCACGACTCTTGAGAACGGCGTTACATTCGCTATATGCAACTGCCAGCCAAGCAGCTGCATGGCTATAGGCGGCTCATCATATTACGGAACACCTAATCTTTCGAGGAGCAACTATGTTTCCGAAATCGACGCTGAGAAGTGTGTCGCATGCGGACAGTGTGTAGAAGTATGCGCCAATAATGCTCTCAGACTCGGACAGAAGATCTGCTCCAGGACTCCTATAGTTCATAAGAATGTGGATCTCCCTGATGATCTTGAGTGGGGTCCGGAAAGATATGATCCGGATTACCGTGATCACAGACAGAATGTCGTTGAGACCGGTACTTCACCATGCAAAACACAGTGTCCTGCCCACATTGCAGTTCAGGGTTATATAAGACTTGCTGCTCAGGGCAAGTATACTGAAGCTCTCGACCTTATCAAGAAAGAGAACCCGCTGCCGGCTATCTGCGGCAGGATCTGCCCGCACACATGCGAAAATGAGTGTACAAGAGGACAGATCGACCAGGCTGTTTCGATAGACGAGATCAAGAAGTTCATCGCTGACAGGGAGATCGAGCAGGCAAACAGATATATACCTGAGAAGATACACAACTTCGGCAACAAGATAGCTGTTATCGGTTCGGGACCGGCAGGTCTTTCATGCGCATACTTCCTTGCACTTGACGGGCACAACGTCACAGTATTTGAGAAAGACACCAAGCCGGGCGGACTCCTTACAAGCGCTATCCCTGCATTCAGACTTGAGAAGGATGTAGTAGATGCAGAAATCGACGTGATCAGAGCACTGGGTGTCAAGTTCGTATGCAACACTGAGGTAGGCAAGGATGTGACAATCCCTGAGCTCCGTGAGCAGGGCTTCGAAGCATTCTATCTCGGCATAGGTCTCCAGAGCGGAGGCAAACTCGGAATCCCTGGCGATGATGCTCAGGGTGTAATGCCTGGTGTTGATTTCATCAAGAGCATCAACAGGGGCAATGACGTGAAGCTCAGCGGCAAAGTAGTTGTCATCGGCGGCGGAAACATCGGTGCTGATGTTGCACGTACTGCGGTCAGATACGGAGCTAAGAGCGTAGATCTCTACTGCCTTGAATCCTATGATGAAATGCCTATGGGTGAAGAGGATCAGGAATACTGTAAGGCTGACGGCGTCACCATCCACGACGGCTGGGGACAGACAGAGATCATCAAAAAGGCAGGCAAGTGCAAGGGCATCAGGTTCAGAAAGTGCGTATCTGTCAAGAACAAAGAGGGCAGATTCGACCCTAAGTTCGACGACAGCATCACAGAGGAAGCAGAATGCTCAACAGTACTCTACTGCATAGGACAGAAGCCTGACTGGAAGAATCTCCTCAAGGGCGTAAATGTAGAGCTCGACAAGAGAGGCCTCGTAATAGCAGACGAGCTGACATATCAGACAAGCGAGCCTGATATCTTCGCAGGAGGAGATATCTATACAGGAATGAAGTTCTGCATCGATGCTGTAGCTGCCGGAAAGCAGGGCGCTATATCGATTAATCGTTTTGTGCAGGAAGGTTGCAGCCTGACGATCGGAAGAGACCGCCGCGTATTCAAGGCTCTTGACAAGTCTGATCTTGATTATGACCATATCAGCTATGACAACACATCAAGACAGAAGCCTCACATCGATAAGAGCAAAACTCTGACCAAGTACGACGACAGGCTCACATTCACTGAGGAGCAGCTCAAGGCTGAGACTGAGCGCTGCCTCAAGTGCGGAGCTACCATCGTTGATCAGAATAAGTGCCTCGGATGCGGTATCTGCACGACCAGATGCAAATTCGACGCTATTCACCTGATCAAGAAATTCGATGAACCTATCCGCGGAATGCGTTTCCGTAAGGGCTACATGGAGAAGTACAAGGCAGACAGGCAGATGAAGATCGCCGTCAGAAAGTTCAGAGAGTATGACAATAACCGTACTCCTCAGGAATAGAGCGATTCTGCCGGGAAGCAAAAGAGTTTGATCAAGAAAGCAGCTGAGAGGCAATTATGCATGAACTTACACTTCTGTTCGGCGTAGCTGAGCAGGTTGGAAAGGTAACAGAAGAAAACGGCATCGATCATATCGATGCCGTTGTACTTGATATCGGAGATCTGACCGCAGTCATACCTGAATTCATGATGGACGGATATCAGGTCATTTCCGATGAATATGATTTTCTGAGAGGCTCAGAGCTGATCATCAACAGGATAAAAGGAATTGCCCGCTGCAGTGACTGCGGAGAGGATTATTACGTTGTTGAGAACGAGGGCATATGCCCTGAGTGCGGCAGCCAGAGGAAGGACATCCTTACCGGAAAAGAATTCCTGATCAGAGAGGTCCGGGTGCTTGAGCACGGGGAACCTGATCTTTGAATGTCCTGACAGCAGCGACTGTCAGCAGGATGATAACAGCATAGTAAACTGCCATATTGACATATGAGAATGAGTCAATAGACAGCATGTTATAGTACTTATATGAAAGAGGAACAAGCGCCAGCATTACAAGAGTCGTGATGATGCTGCGCTTGTTTTTTCTTCTGATAAGACCGCGCAGTGAAAGCATGAATATGAACGATATGGTGACCGCAGCAGACAGACCCGGTTATGATAAGTCCGCATAGTATGATGACCGAAATGATTCTTAATGTCCTTGTTTTTCTGTCCATTTGCACTGATTATAGCGTATATGTGAAAGGAATTCATCAAATGTTCACTCAAAGAAGTGGAGATACGGATATTTACTGTGATAAAATCTCTATGTAAGTTGCAACATGATAGTTAACGGATAAGCATTATCTGACAAATATATCATCTGTATGAAAAAACACCGCAAATCCCTGAAAAGATTGATAATAGGATTTCTGTTTGCTGCACTGATCACTGCAGATGTGATAATGTGGGCGGGTCATATAGGGACGCTTACGCCTTATGCCATCTCATATGAG
The DNA here is from genome assembly GCA_946402595.1 of uncultured Clostridia bacterium. Classification (GTDB taxonomy): domain Bacteria; phylum Bacillota; class Clostridia; order Peptostreptococcales; family Anaerovoracaceae; genus Crickella. The sequence goes on along the minus strand of CAMIWY010000003.1, from coordinate 1,214 downwards.
AATCAGGAGATATGCAGGGTCAGAAATAAAGAGACTGCAAGCAAGGTCCTTAATAATGTTTTCGAGGACATGACTCAGGACGATACGAATATTGCCGCCATCAGCTCAGATTTTCACATAGAGAAGGGCGGGACAGGAGAAATCGTTTCCGAGGAGGAAGCTGTCGATGCTGTTATCACATCTGCAGAAGACAGCGGTGCAACCATTAAGATCGCATCTTCCAAGACCTCTACAGAGACTTTCACACCGACACCGGACTATAAAAAGAACGGCCAGATGTTTGCCGGCGATGCAGAAATAATAAACGAGGGCAGTGACGGCGAGAAAGAGGTAGGTGTCACTTATACCACAGTCAACGGAGCAGTAAAGGATAAGGATAAGACCGATCTCGAGATCCTCGATGAAGGAGTGCCTGCGGTAATAGAAAAGGGCACACTCGGACTTCCTAACGGAGAGACATGGCAGGAATATGAAGGAGAGCCGGTTGCCAACAGCGGAGACGATATCATCACCACAGCCAAGCAGTATCTGGGTCTCCGTTATGTATGGGGCGGCAAGAGCCTTGAGACAGGGGTAGACTGCTCCGGCTTCGTCATCGCTCTGTACAGAGAATATGGAATGAATCTGAACTATCCGCTGTATGAGGAGGGCAGAGCTGTTTCATACAGTGAAGCACAGCCGGGGGATCTTCTCTACTTCCCGGGACATTACGCACTCTATCTCGGAGACGGACAGATAATACATGCGTCCAACAGGAGGACCGGAGTAATAATCAGCGGCATCGGAAACAGAAAGATCCTCGCAGTCAGAAGACTGGTGAGCGATCAGTAATCAGATCACAGGGCAGGCTTCCAGACGAAAAGACCCTCGCCGGAAGCGATCTGCCTGATCAGTTCCAGCAGTTGTGAGTCCGGATTAAAAACAGTCAGATGAGTGTCATCAGGTTCGGAAAGGATCATGCTGTCATCTATCATAATATAGAGATACCTTTTTCTCATCTCGTCGGCAACGTGCTCCGGTAACGGATTGATCACAGTTTCATCGCTTAATGATATGTCTCTGTAGCAATTCAGCTTCAGGATCAGATTGATATGCTTTTGCTTTATCACTTCCAGCCGGCCGTCCTGGAGGAAATAATTTTCAACAGTAAAGTACTGGCCGGGACTGTTTTCAGGCACTTGTGACGGCAATATGTCAATGATCCAGTATGGGCA
>CAMIWY010000002.1 GCA_946402595.1 uncultured Clostridia bacterium | reverse complement strand
CGAATACTGGAGAAGGTGGCATATAACTCTCGGCGCATGGATGAAGAATTATGTATTCTATCCGATAGCGATGTCCGAAATGTCGAGGAACATAAGCAAGGCGATAGCAGGTTCATCCTTCGGAAAGACTGCTGCGGGAAAGCATCTGGCCAAAGTGTTCACAACGGCGATGGCATCATTCATCGTCTTCCTGCTGGTAGGTATATGGCACGGAGCCAACAGCAAGTACATAGCATTCGGTGTGTGGAACGGATTCATCATCATGCTTTCCGCAATGCTGGAGCCTGTCTACGACAGGATGCGCAAGGCTTTTCATATAAATAAGGATGCGGCATGGTGGAAGCTCTTCCAGATGCTGAGGACCTTCATCATCGTACTGATAGGCTACATTTTCGACATCGCTGACAACTTTACCAACGCGATGCAGATGATGTTCAGGATAGTGTCGGATCAGAACATGGGCGTGTTCATGGAGCAGCTGCCGACGCTCGGGATGCGCAAAATGGCGTTCCTGACACTCATGTTCAGCTCAGCCATACTGCTGTTTATGAGTATAAGGCTCGAGCAGACCTCCTCGGACACACCTGCCGAACTGCTCGGGAGAAGAAGCGGACTGATACAGTGGCTTGCACTGTTCGTCCTCATCATGATGATAATCGTGCTCGGAACTTACGGACCTGCAGTCGATCCTGCCGAGTTCGTATACATGCAGTTCTGATATTTACATTAAGATAAGAGCCGGTACGGCAACAGATACAGAAGACAGGATAAAGTTACAATGCCTGAAAAAAAGGAACGGAAAAAGAAATACATGAAAAGAGCTGCGGCGGTAGCTGCCATGCTTTTGTGTGTGCTTATCAGTGTCCAGCTGCTGCAGTATTTCTTCTGCATCCCGAACAGCGTCGATGAAGACAGGGTGATGATGCTGCATAAGGAGCCGAAGAACACCATCGACGTTTTGCTTATAGGCTCGAGCGCGACTTACTCCGGCTTTTCATCCGCATACGCCTATGAGAAATACGGATTCACATCCTACCCGTACGCGCTGGGCGGAGCGACCTGTACTATGTGGAAGCCGGCGCTTCAGGATACACTGCGCACACAGAAGCCTAAGCTGGTAGTAGTGGATGTATTCGGCGGCGGATATGATGCAGAGATGGTAAGAACACGCTGCAATCAGGTATATACCATAATGGCGCACTATCCGCTGTCAGCAGAAAAGGTGGCTCTGGCTAAGGAGATCGAGAAGAATATAGACAGGACATCTGTCGCAAGCCTTCTGTTCCCGATCCTCAGGTATCATACCAACATCGCTCCTAACCTCAGGAAAATCAAACCGAGACTGAGAGCAGAGTTCTACGGGCCTTCGCCTCTTAAAGGAATAGAGACAAAGACGCGTATCCGTATTCTGAGAAAAATAGATAATTCCGCATTCGAGACCGGAACGAAGGAACTGGAGGGAGATTCAGAACGTGTCATCCGGGAGTTCCTCGACTACTGCAGGGAAAAAGACATCAATGTGCTTTTCGTAAAGTATCCTCTCGTGCTCAAAAAGAATGAGCCTGAGGAGATAGATGTAACCCTCAGAGCAAACCGTGTTGATGAAATAGCAGAGGAATATGGGTATCAGACTCTGAACATGCAGAAGGAGTTCTATGAGATCGGACTCAAGGAGATCGGGGATTTCTACAACCACGGACATCCCAATGTTTACGGACAGAAGAAGGTCACTGAATATCTCGGAAGGTATATCCGGGATGAGATGGGAATAGGACCGTCAGAACTCAGTGAGGAAAACAAGGCTGCCTGGGATGAGAGCATCAGGTATTATCATGGCTTTTCCGGAATGGCGGAAGAAATGATCAAAAGAGATGAGGTCGAGGATATCGGTGATTCACCTGAAATCGTAGACAGGGTCGAAAAGTACATGAAAGATAAAGAAATTTAGCTAAGCTGCATCGCAGGCTGACGCACGGCAGCAAAGTATGAACAAAGGCGGACCGCACCGGACAGTGCGATCCGCCTGTTTTAGTTAAGTCTTAATGCCTTACCTGAAGCCTGAAGTCCGGTATCCATGATCCGGAAGATCAGATCCCGAGCATCTCTGCGTATTCTGCAAGCGCTCCGTCGGTCTCGTGTGCGAGAACTTTCTTCGCAAGTACTTTGCCGAGCTGTACGCCTTCCTGATCGAAGCTGTTCAGGTTCCACAGGAATCCCTGGAACATGATCTTGTTCTCGAAGTGTGCGAGAAGTGCACCGAGTGATGCAGGTGTCAGCTGATCTCCTGTGATGATGCTGGAAGGCCTGCCGCCGTCGAAGTTCTTGTTAGGATTCTCATCATCCTTGCCGCATGCGAATGCGACGATCTGAGCTGCGACGTTGGCACCCAGCTTCTTCTGGCTGGTGCTGCCCTGGATATCTACATCCACTCCTGACTGGTTCTCCCTGAATCCGATGAACTGGAGAGGAACGATGTCCTTGCCCTGGTGCAGGAGCTGGTAGAACGAGTGCTGACCGTTGGTTCCCGGCTCGCCGAAGAGGACCGGACCAGTCTTGTAGTTCACTGGTTCACCGAATCTGTTGACTGACTTGCCGTTGGACTCCATGTCTGCCTGCTGAAGGTGTGCAGGGAATCTTGCGAGAGCCTGTGCATACGGAAGCACTGCTGTACTCTCGTATCCGAGGATGTTTCTTTCATATACTCCGATGAGGGCGTCGAGCATTGCTGCATTCTTCATCGGATCGGCCTCTGCTGCCAGCTTGTCTGCAGCTGCAGCACCATCGAGGAATTCCGCAAATACGTCAGAACCGAATGCCAGAGAGAGAACTGCTCCGCCGACTGCTGATGTCGAGGAATATCTGCCGCCGATGTAGTCATCCATGAAGAATGCTGCAAGGTAGTCGCTGCTGGATGCGAGCGGTGATGTTTCACTTGTTACTGCGATCATGTGCTTTGACGGATCGAGGCCGGCATTCTTAAGCGCGTTCTTGACGAAAGCTTCGTTGGTCAGTGTCTCGAGCGTGGTTCCTGACTTGGATACCAGGATAAAGAGGGCGTGTGCCACATCGATTGTGTTGAGAACGCTGACTGCATCGTCAGGGTCTACGTTGCTGATGAACTTCGCATCCATCAGGAGCCTGTTGCTTGCTCTTGCCCAGTTCTCGAGTGCTATGTACATCGCTCTCGGACCGAGGTCGCTGCCGCCAATACCGATCTGAACGACTGTTGTGAACTTCTCGCCTGCAGCGTTTGCGATCTCACCGGAATGTACCTTAGCAGCGAAGTCAGCGATTTTGCTCTGCTCACCTGTGTAGAAGTCTCTCTTGTTGACTCCGTCCTTTACGACATCGTCACCGAGCTGTCCGCGTGTGAGGTGGTGGAGAACAAGTCTCTTCTCGCCTGTGTTGATCATGGCTCCGTTGTATAGCTCCTCGAACTTACCCGCGAGATCAGACTCCTTTGCGAGGTCAGCCAGCATTGCGAGGACTTCGTCATCGACCTGCTTTGCCGCATAATTGTATGCGAGGCCGCATGCCATCGGTACGGAGTATGCTTTAACTCTCTCAGCTCCGGCTGCACCGGCGAGCACCTCCCTGAGGTCAACGCGGTGCTCAGATGCTGTAAGAGCCTTGTATGCGTTAAGTGTATCAAGATTTTTCCATTCAGCCATTTATACCCTTCCTTTCTGAACGGCTGCCCGCAGCATATCTGCAGCCTGCCGTTTCATCTGTTGTGATTTGAAGTTTGTGTATATACTGTTTCCATCTCATATAATTTACTACAGATGGCGCAAAATATCCACAGAGATAACGCCCTTCGTATATTTACCGGAAGCAGCGCAGAACGTGAAATTCATAGTCCCAGCTGTGACTTGAGTGCGTCCTGCAGTACCTGAGAGAAATTGATCCCCCTCGCAACAGCAAGTTCATTGAGCCATTCAGGTATCGAGAGCGTTTTCTTGACGGCCTTATTGTTATGCTGTCTCTGATACTCGATCGTGTCGCATACAATGTAATTGACGAATTCACCGGCGTTTAATCTGATTGAACCGATTGAAGAAGGCGCGGGCACAGGTCTTTCATTCTTTTCATAATCAAATAAAGTGAATGCAAGCACATCTTCTGCCATATAGATCGCGTCCTTCAGATCATCTCCGCATGTATAACATCCCTCAAGATCAGGAAATATCACGGAATAGCCGCGTTCTTCCTGTGTAAACACTGCCGGATATACATATTTCATCTTCAGTTCCTCCTGTAATCCACACCGGCATCTTTGAGAATTGCATTAAGAGTTCCGGGTGGAATTTCTTTGCTCTTATGTCTCGGGATCCTGAAATCTTTGCCGGTCAGGTTGCTGTGCCACTTGTCGTGTTCTCTTCCATGCTCGACAAAATAACAGTCAGATCTCTTTAACAGCTTGATAAGCTCTGAAACTTTCATTTAGCACCTCTATAATAACACGTAATAATACGTATATCAACCGCTGCTGTGAATCAGGTTTTATCTGTGATTATGTGTAATTAAACGGTAAAGAATGCTCCGTTTTCAGTCAAATGAAGCTCTGATAGAGATTTTCTGAAAGCGAATGACATTAAACATGAACTCAACTTAACGTCATGTTGTTTATCAAAAAAACAAAGAAAATGTGATACATTTAATGAAACAGATATGAGCAAAATGAAAAAGACGGTCAACAGAAAAAAGAAGAAACAGCTGCAGCTGATCGCCATCCTCCTGATGCTGCTGCTCATTGCGGCGGCTCTGACATGGCTCACTTTGCGTGGACGCGCTATGAACAGGGGGAGGCTCGCGGAGATTACAGGTGTCATTGAAAGCACGGAACAGACAGTAATTGAGGACACAGACTTTGTGGATGACCTTGCAGATACCTTTAAAGCGGCCAGGCATGTGTACTCACACAGAGGCAGCGCAGGAGAAAACGAGCACTCCTTCAAGGCGTATGACGAGGCGATTGCGGCGGGCTCGATATATATTGAGCAGGATCTGGTGTTGTCGAAGGACGGCGTGCTGTTCGTTGCTCATGACCTGTCCTCTGAACCAATGACTGGCACATCAGGGCTGTACTCATCCATGTCCGCCGAAGAAATAGACGGACTGAAGACTAAGGCCGGAGGAAAGGTTCTGAGGATGAGCGAGGTATTCGACCGGTACGGAAGGACGGTGAACTATGTCATCGAACTGAAAGCATATGAAGACAGCCGGATGATTGACAGTTTCAGGGAGCTGGTGGATAAATACGGATATCAGGACATCATAACGGTGCAGTGCAAGGACATTCACCCGCTCAGAACGCTGGAAAGCATTTATCCGGAAATGACCAAGCTGTACGTATGCAGGAGCGAGTGGGGCTTTGACACGAGCATCAATGAGCCGTATATCGACATCATATCCGTCAACGAATGGCTCATGACTGAAGAGAGATGCCGGATCGTGCATGATAAGGGAAAGAAGTTCAGCGCCTGGACACTGGACTCTGAAGGATCGATCAGACGGGCGATAGACATGGGCGTGGACACCTACTTCACCAACGATACGCCCCTGGCCCTTTCGCTGGAGAAAGACTACGGGCTGAAGAAGCGTGGCGAGTAGGGAACGCCGGAAAATAAACACAAAAAGCATCTGAGAATGAACAAAAAAGGCTTGCTTTTGCAGGCTGATTAGTTTAAGATGATTGGGCGTGTCCGGAAGGACATGCACACGTATTATTACTTTCTGCACCGTGCGAAACGGTGCCAATATGACCACAGGAGGTGTCAACATGAGAGATTATGAACTTCTATTCGTGCTTGATCCGACTCTGGACGAGGAGACCAAGGCTAACCTGATCGAGACTGTTAAGTCAGTTATCAATGCAGGCGGCGAGGCTGGTGAAGCTGATGTTTGGGGCGAGAGAAGACTTGCTTACAGCATCAACAAGAAGAACACTGGTTACTATGTAGTTCTCCCGTTCAAGGCTGATGCTGAGCTCCCTAAGGAACTCGACAGAAGACTCAGGATCAACGAGAACGTAATGAGACATATCATCGTTTGCCAGGACGAAGAGTAGTCAAGGGACAGGAGGTCTGAGATGAATCAAGTTATATTGATCGGAAGACTCGCAAGAGATCCGGAGCTCAGCTACACACCTAACACCCAGTCTGCTATGTGCAGATTCACAATCGCTGTAGACAGACCGAGAAGACAGGGCGAAGATGCCGGCGCTGACTTCATCCGTATCACTGTATGGGGAAGACAGGCTGAGACATGTGACCGTTACCTCTCCAAGGGAAGACAGGTAGCTGTACAGGGAAGGATCCAGACCGGAAGCTACAAGAACAGAGAAGGCGTTACCGTTTATACAACGGATGTCGTTGCTGACAGAGTTGAGTTCCTCGGCGGCGGCCAGGGCGGCCAGAATGGCGGTCAGGGCAGCTTCAACCAGGGTGGCTCATTCGGCGGCGGATATCAGGGCGGTAACAACAACGCACCGCAGCAGAGCGGTAACTTCGGCGGACCTGAGGAAACATTCGGATCGGACAACACATCCGGCAACCAGGACTTCGGTTTTGGCGGCTTCGATGATCTCCCGGATACATTCCAGGCTGCTGAGGATGATATTCCATTCTAGAGAAAGGGGAATGCACGAATTATGGAAAGAAGCAACAGACCTAAGCGCATGAACTCAGGCATGAGAAGAAGAAAAGTATGCCAGTTCTGTGCTGACAAGGACAAGAAGATCGACTATAAAGATGCTGAGACTCTGAAGAAGTACATCACTGAGAGAGGCAAGATCCTCCCAAGAAGAGTCACAGGTACCTGCGCTATGCACCAGAGAGCAGTTGCTAAGGCAATCAAGAGAGCAAGAGTCGTTGCTATCCTGCCGTTCGACGCAGAGCAGTAAGATCGATCCGGAAGGACACCGATACCCGGCTGAAAAGCCGGGTATTTTCGTGCCCAGACCAGTAATGTAAAGCACGCTTTACAAGTGGTAAATAACAATTGGATTAATTAGAAAACGAAGTCGATTTCGAGAGCAATTGTCCAAATAGTTCACCTTGACGTTTTTTTAACTTTGATACACTAAGATTAACAATCATTAAGATGAGCGCAGAAATCACATGGAGGGGCTGTACAAATATATGACCCGAACAGCGTTTTGCCCGTCTTGCTTCACAGGTAGTTTAAGGGGAAAGGTAAGGTATGATGAAAAAAAGAGTACTTGCGATCCTTATTACACTTACTATGGTGCTGACCTACATGCCTGCAATCGCATTTGCGGATGCAGCAGCAGAAGGGGAAACACCTAAGGAAGTCGAAAAGGTAACTGAAGGAACAGAAAACACGGAGGAGACTCTGGAACAGGAGGACACTGATAAGAGCCTCGAAGAGAAGCAGGGAGTCGTAAATGCAAATTCCGTTGAGGATGGAACTGATCAGGATCCGGATCAGGGTGAAGAAGAGCCTTCATCAGATGACGAAGAGCCTGAAGTAACAGAAATGCATTTTAAGGCTAATCACAATTATGAGGGCTATATCGGAACCGGGCAGCCTGTTGACTGGTTTGGCTTTGAAGGAGAAGAGATCATACTGACATTTTCAGATGGCAACACGGTAAAGTATATCTATGATGAAGAAGAAGATTCCTCATATTATTTCAAGATTGATCCTAAAATAGATGAAAGCGAAATTAAAGAAGATTATCCGCGTAGCCTTAATCCTTTTTTCTCTTTTGTTGATGAAAGCCAGAATAAGTTTAAAGAGGGTAAAAATGAAGTAAGAGTTACGCTTCCGGAATACGAAGCAGCTTCGGAGGAAATCATTACTTTTACAGGAGTGCCGGTACCTCACAGAATCACGTCTATTGAGTATAAGCGGAAGAGCAGCGAGCCTCTCGAAGCATATGTCGGAGCCAGGGGTGCGTATGACATTAATAGTGAGTTTCCTGAGGTTGGGGATGTTTTAACAGTTAACTATGATGACGGGGTTAAAACCGTATTTACCGCTAAAGAAAAGGGTGAGGAGCAAGCTGATTTTTATGATGATAAGGGCAATAAACTGAATACGATTACTGATGACTGGTATCTGGTATTTGGAGAAGGGCAGTCTGCGTATAAAAAAGGCAAAAACACTATATACTTCCAGATGAGCGACGACGTATCGTATTATGCATCGGATGATGAGGATGAATCAAACTTTATTGTTAAATGTCCTATTACCGTAACGGGTGTTGAAAGCGATATCGAGAGCATTTCGTTCAGCACGGATAGAAAAATCACGCTGGAGAAGGAAGAATATGTAGATAAGAGATTTGATGAGTACGAAGCCTTTGCTGATGGAGATGTACTGACAGTAAAATATAAGAACGTTTCTGCACCAAAGAAGTATGTGTATACATATTATGAGGATGAGGATTACTATGTTTTCGAAAACAAAGATGATCCTGATGACGATACTGGAATCTACCCTGATTATTATGATGATCAGAGTGATACCAATTACTGGGGAGCAGGCGCGCACTCATACTTTGTTACACTTGAAGGCAGATCCTGTGAAGTAAAAAACGTCATTACTGTCGTTGAAACGCCTCATCAGCATGATATGGAACACTATGAGGAGTATATTCCGCCGTGTGGTACGGACGAAACAGGGTATAAGGAACATTTTGAATGCAATAATTGCAACAAGTATTTCGCGGATGAAGAAGGGACCAAGCTGCTCTCAGAAAAAGATGTGGAAATACTTGCAAAAGATAAACACAGTTACGGAAAATGGGAAATTATAGAAGCAGCTTCTGATTATTCAAACGGATGGAGAAAAAGATCCTGTACAGTATGTGGAGACACACAAGAGTCAGATGTTAAGCATATTGTTACATTAGTACCGGAAGTTAAAGCAACATGCGGGAAACCGGGAACGAAGGCATACTATAAGTGTTCTGAGTGTGACCAGATATTCAGCGACAAGGACTATATTGATCTTATAACTGAGCCGGAAGAAATACCTGCAACAGGAAAGCATCAGTTTGATGACTGGAAAACAGTCAAAGAGCCAACAACCACAGCAAAGGGACTTAAGGAACGTACCTGCAAGGTCTGTGGACAGAAGGAATCAGCTGATATTCCGGCTAAAGAGGTGCCGACAAACCTGAAAGTAAAGAACCTCTGGGCATCGCAGCACAGTGTAGGAAAGGTCCTTTTCAAATGGTCCCAGAAGGACGGAGTAACAGCCACAGGCTGGAACCTGAAGTACAGATTCCGTAAGATCGGCGGCAATAACAGCTGGTCAGGATGGACAGAAAAAGCATATCCTGCAGATACCTATGAAGCATGGATCCCTATCAAGACAGACTATGTAATCGAGATCCACGCACAGGCTAAAGGAGACAGCACATGGTCAACAGGAATCATCACATGTCCGGCTGGCGGCAAGTACCATGCGATGAAAGAAACACACGTTGTAAATGCTGTCAATGGCAAGCGGCTTGCAGAGAAGAAGGTAGGATCCAGCGCAGTACTGCATACAGACATCACTCTGAAGGTCGGTGAAACACTCAAGGTGAAGCCTTCATATAACTATGATCCTAATATCAAAGATTTCAAGGCAAGACCGAGGCTGTACCCGAGTCATCTGCTCTATGATATCGGCGACAAGTCAATGATCACGATCTACAATGTAGGTAAGGGAAATGCTGAGTACAAGGGCGGTATCATCGACGGAGCGGCTGTTATCAAGGCTACTAAGGCAGGAAAGACAACCATCGTCTTCAGATCACCTAACGGAAGAACTCTGATCGGTGATGTGACTATTACAAAATAGGGAAAATTGCAGAAGCAGATCTGAGATATACCTGTCTGCAGTAAAGCAATAACAAAGGAGAAACCGGGGTTTCCGGTTTCTCCCTTTTGTTATAAGAAAACCCCGCAATGAGCGGGGTTCAGGGCGGTTGCAGTATTCTGTAAACAACCTGATATAAGTGTGGGCCTGACTGGTCTGACTACCTGTACATGTTGTTGAGGTAGTACAGTTCGTTGTATCTCTTAACTTTGTATTTAGCATAGTCATGAGCCTGGCTGGTAGAGTAATAGAAGCCTGCATAGAACTGCTTTCCATCATGGAATATGCACTGCAGCTCCTTGCCCGGAGACTTTCCGTAAGGGAATTTGACTCTTCCGACAAGAGCGCCCGACATTGTGTGGACTGTGACCATGCTGTACTTATACTTACCTTTGAAGCTTCTGACGTCGTATATGTAGTTGCCGACGCTGTCCATTCCCTGGTTGAGAAGGGCGGTCTGCTTGCCCTTGAGGACGACATATTTTTTCGGATTGAGGTTGCCGTCGAATATGATGACGTTGTTGTTGCCGCGGAGTCTGCCGACATACCAGTTCTTCTTCGCATTGTATGCGATTGCTGTAAATCCCTGATAGTTGCGTCTTACGGATCTTGGCAGATTCTTTACCTTTGAGGTAAGCTTGATGTCCTTGTATCCTCGGACTGTAAGCTTGTTCGGGTCTATGAATACAGCCCTCTTGCCTTTTACTCTGCAGCAGGTCGCTACGAGAAGCTTCTTCTTCGTGTTGTATGTCAGGCAGTTCGCATGATAGACAGGAAGCGCCGCAGAGACTTTGACGACTTCCCTCGTGCTGAGTCTTACTTTGACTATCTTGCACTTCTCTACATTTCTGTTATACAGGGTAAGATATGCATATCCTGCATTTGCGCATGCGCCCTGAAGGGTATCATACTGATAGAGCTTCTGACGGGCTGCCGTTCTGTAGTCAAATGTCTTAGTGCCTTTTTTGATAAGTTTCATAGAGGCATTCCGCTGCGGCGGTGCTTTTTTGATGCTTGCTGCACTGACACTGGTTGCCGGCACTGCCAGAACGCCTGTGACACATACTGCGAATGCTATGATAAACGCCAGTATGCGGCCTTTTCTGCTGTTTTTCATTTTTCCTGATTCTCCTGTGTATTAGCAGGTCCCAATCTCCGTATTTATTATATCACACGGACGGGAGAACTGCGCCGCCGAAAGGCATAGCGATGACGCGGGCATCCGGCCCGTGTTTTTTCATGGCTTCGTCGAAGGCTGCCTGAGCCGTGGTGGCAGGGGTGAAGAAGATGCTCTTCACAAATTCAGGGTCCATCTCAGATACCAGGTAGACTTCTGCTTTCTGCATGACCATGGCGATGGCTGCCGCCTTGTGACCGCCAAGTTTGAAATCTGCATGGATGCGGTCTATGAGGTCCTGCGGCCTGCCTGCCTCACAGAGCCACTTCTCAAAGGTAGCATTGCCGAGGCCTTCATTGCAGGCACCGATCAGTATTATGGTGCCGCCGTCTTTGATGATGTGCTTGGAGTTATCCAGAGCCTTCTGAGTCTGATACAGGTTGGCGTCTTTAGGCGATCCGCCCTGACTTACAAGGATGATATCTGCTGGTTCAGGTACTGACACGCGGTACATCCTGTCGAGATACTTACATCCGGTTCTGTGCGCATCCACAACGTCGCCCGCGACCGCATAGACGATCTTCTTGTGTTCATCCAGGACACAGTTGACTATGAAGTCAACACCCAGCATCGCGCAGGCTTCTTCGAGATCCTCGCGGACGGGGTTGCCCTCGAGCTTGCCTGTGCGAGCATCGTCCGAGATCATCATCCGATGGTTCATCTGGATCGCTGCAGGAGTCGAGACACCCGGCATTATCGCTTTGCATCCGCCTGAGTAGCCGGCAAAATAGTGGAATTCTATGTTGCCGAGGCATACGCGGATATCCGCTTCTACGACTCTGCGGTCGTAGTCTACAGGGGTGCCGCTTTTCGTAGTGCCGAGATGGACAAGGTCCTCACGGCTGCTGTCCACGACTCTGACCTCGTTATAGCAGCGGTCTCCGACCAGTCTGCGGTGCTCTTCTTCCGTGTTGTTCCTGTGCGAACCGAGCGCGATGATCACAGTTATATCCTCTGGCCTGCAGCCGCCTGCATACAGTTCGTCCAGAACTGACGGGAGGACGTCATAGCTTGGAAGCGGGCGCGAAATGTCGCTGGTGACTACTACCACTTTAGGGCGTCTTCCGGTGATTTCCGGCCTGCTGCCATCAGATGAAGAAGGATCTTCATCCGCAGAGGCAAGTTTTCTGATCTTCTCTGCCGCGATATCTCTCAGCTTCCCGGTACCTATAGGGTTCTCAAGTGCATACCTGACTGCATCAGCGCCGCGGCGTTCGTGCTCCACCGGGTTGCTCATAAGAACGCCGACGAGATTCCCGTCAGGCACATCCACTGTCTGGATATCTTTTCCGTAACCGAATTCTATCTGCATTTCTGTTGCTCCAATCACTTTAAAAGGCGGGGTATCCCCGCCTCTTAATTTTGCCGTATTTGGAACCTTTATGCAAGCCGATTTACCAATACAGACGTATTTGTATATCACATGTGAAAGCCTCGAAGCCTGCACTGTATAAGTCCTACTTTTTGAGATCATTGATGTTCAGAGGAGTCTTCCAGACGTAGTCTGTCCTCTGCGGTGTATTGATCAGCAGCTGGAGATATCCGTCGTTGCCGATGACTGCGCTCTCGATCTCACCAAGTGCTATGCGGATCGATCCGAGATACTTGTAGTCAGAAGCGCGGTAGATATCCAGGTAATTGGTTTTGTGCTTGTTGGCACCGCTGATACCGTGGAAGATGAATCCATCCTGGGCGCCGCAGTCCTGAACGTGTGTCTTGCCGCTGTGACTGCATCTGTTGAATTTCTTCAGATGCTTGAACTTGCCGTCCGCGCTGTAAATACGGATGCCAGTTTCCGAAGATGCATATATCACTTTGGTCGTCTTGTCATAGGCAAGCCCTGATGATGAGTATGGCGTTTTGGATCTGCCATACTTGTTCGTCTTAGGATTCCAGGTATAGATCGTCGTCTGACCGCCCTTGAAGATATAGCAGAGACCTGTCTGAGGATCCCAGGTTATACCGTTAGGGTGTCCGATGTTGAATGCAAAACCTCCGGTCTTGAGCTTTTTGCCGTTAGCTGAATATGTGACTATTCCCTGCATCGGGTTCATTCCGTAAAGGATATAGTACTGCGATCCGGTAAAGGTCATCGCCTGCGGCACGAGAGCATTGCTGAAGCCGGTTATGGAAAACAGCTTGCGGCAGTTGCCTGAGTCAAAAGTGTAGACATAGCGCGCCTTGCCGCCATTTGTCGGATTGCTCAGAAGTCCGGTAACAAGCCTGTCGTTTGAGACCTCGAACGGTGCGCTTACCTTGGTTACAGTCTGACCGCCCACCGATACATCGACTCTGTATGTGTACTTGCCTGCAGGCAGGGTGCCGAAAGGCAGATGATTGTCAATGCTGTAGATGTCGAATTTCCTGGCGTGGACGTTCGCGCTGTGTGAGATCACCCACTTGCCTTTGGCATTGACAACACCGGCGGTAACGCTGTCGACCGGCTCAGGTGCATTTACAATGCCCTTGACGGTGAACCTGCTGCCGACCTGAAGGAGCGACGGATTGCGCTGACCGGTCACGGTCACCTTTGACAGGATCCCGCGGGCTTTCTCAGCCGACATGGCAGAGACTGCAGGCTTTGCACTGCCGCCTGAACCAAGCTTCAGGTGCTTTGCGCTGATATAATAGGTGCCCTTTCCGATGAGGACTTTGTACCATATCTGACTTACTCCTCTTAGCTTGGCCTCGGACAGAACGGTGACAGCCTTGCCCCTGGACAAGGTGCCTTTTTTAGCCATTCCGGTAGTAGGACCCGATCTGAAATTGACGGCCCTCACAGTAACGGCCGGAATGTTCGCATAGGAAATGTTGTCGACAAGATCTGACCTGATGTAGCCCTTCTTTCCGCTGACAGAAACATAGTACCAGCGTTTTGCTGCCTGGGTGCTGTAACCCGTGAACACTTCCCTGAGGATGGTCACGCCTTTGTTGTCAGAAACCAGGGTGATCTGTCTGGAACTTGTGGTGGTGTGGGCTCTGAGACTCGCACCGCCCGAAGCGTTGACACTTCCCGATGCCTGTGTTGACGCCGCATAGGTTTCAGTGCCGCCCAGGGCAGGGAGCGCACATGTCATGCACATTGCTATGATCAGCAACATGACAAGCAGGTGGGAAAATGATCCGCGTCTGCAAACTGTGCCGTTGCTGTTCTTTTCTCTTACTGAAGTAGTATACATAATTCTCATCTCTTTAACTTTTCTGATATCCGAATGCCTGAAAAGGCGATAATTCCGTATACTACGATTATTGGTTTTGCGCCTTTCAGCGTCAATCATGCTTTACGTTCTTAAAGATTAATATGCTGTAAGGTGGTGCAGACAAAATAGCTGAAAATCCCGACAATCTACACATTACGGCGTGTTAATCCTATATAATCTAAGCACAACTGAGTTCTGCTTCCGGAAATGAGAAAAAAGCTTGAAAAATGCACAGGACTGGCTCATAATACTGCAGTATGCAATACTCCGGAAAATAGAAAGAAGGTTTCTTATTAAATGAGAGAATGGATATACAGAGCTATCTACTGGGTTGCTGAGATTCACAATCATATCCTCAGCATCAATGACCAGGGAGGATGGTACTTCAACGATAAACAGCTTCACTTTATAGTTATAGGCGCTCTGGGGATGCTTGGCATCTTCATCTTCTATCCGCTGTTCAAGCTTCTGGCAAAATATGATCACGAGATGGTCATAGCATTCCTTTATGTGTTCACGCTGGTGCTTGTGGTTTCGTTTGCTATCGAGATCGGGCAGTGGTACTCGGGCACCGGGCGCATGGAATCTGAGGACATGGCGTACGGAATCGCAGGATTCCTGATAATGTTCCTCATATTCGCCTTCATACGGGGACTGTTCCTGGCAATAAAAGGCCTGCTCGGCCATGACGAAGAGCGCGAAGCAGAGCGGAGGCGGCTCGCTGGCAAGCACTAGTGTCAGCCGGCCGGATCTGAAGTTCGCTTATTACTATTTCATCATTATAAAACCCGGTAAATCTCAATAATCAACGGCATATTTCTTAATAATGAGGGGCGCCTCCCGTTCTTTCTGAGGGGCTTCTGAACAGTTATTTTTCTACAATAATCAAAAAATCCGAACAAATTTCAAAAAAGACCCGCTAATGGTCGTACAACTCCGAACGGCATGATATGTACTGACAAAAACACAGCACAGCATGGTGAATAGATTTGAGTTGGCATCATTAAAGTGGGAAAATCTATCGTGTATTTTTCCAATACAAAGAATCAGAAACAAGGAGACTGCATCATGAAGAAAGTCGGAATCATCATGGGAAGCGACAGCGATCTGCCTGTAGTAAAGAAGGCAACGGGCGTGCTTGATGAGCTGGGCATCCCTTACGAAGCACATGTTTACTCCGCACACAGGACGCCTGCCGAAGCAAGGGCATGGTCGCTGAACGCAAGAAAAGACGGATTCGGCGTTATCATCGCTTTCGCCGGAATGGCTGCACACCTGGCGGGAGCCATCGCTGCCAACACAACACTTCCGGTCATCGGAGTGCCTTGCAAGAGTGCCGCATTCGACGGAATGGACGCTTTGCTCTCGACAGTCATGATGCCGAGCGGCATCCCTGTCGCAACAGTCGCAGTCGACGGAGGAAAGAATGCTGCTTTGCTCGCAGCTGAGATACTCGCAGTAGCTGACGAAGAGCTCGCAGACGCGCTGGATGCAAGAAGATCTGCAGAGGCAGAGGCAGTACTCGTAAAAGACGAGGGGATCATGTCGAGACTTGTCTGATAATAGGTAATATTTGTGAGGGGCAGACCCTGACCACGGGGGCAGAATTCTCACCAACCAGGGATAAAAAAGGAGAACACTATGAAACTTGTTTACACAGGAAAGACCAAGAACGTATTTGAGATGGAGAACGGCAACTATCTGCTGAAGTTCAAGGATGATGTTACAGGTAAGGACGGAAAGTTCGATCCGGGCGAAAACCAGATCGGTCTGACCATCGAGGGCGTTGGTGACTTCAACCTCCGCATGACTGACTACTTCTTCGGAAAGATCAACGAGGCAGGAATCAGAACTCATTTTGTAAAGGCTAACTTTGAGGACACAACTATGGAAGTCAAGCCGGCTAAGGTATTCGGCCACGGACTCGAGGTAATCTGCAGACTCAAGGCTGTAGGAAGCTTCATCAAGAGATACGGTGAATACATCGAGGCAGGTACAGATCTTCCTTATTATGTAGAGACTACTTTCAAGAACGATGCACTCGGCGATCCGCTGGTAACCAAGGACGGACTGGTAGTTCTCGGCGTTATGACTGAAGAGCAGTATGATGACCTCAGAGACATGACTCAGAAGATCACCAAGATCGTTGCTGACGACATGAAGGAAAAGGGACTCGACCTCTATGACATCAAGTTCGAGTTCGGATATGACGCAGACGGCAAGGTAATGCTGATCGACGAGATCGCTTCCGGCAACATGAGAGTTTACAAGGATGGCGAGTACGTTGAGCCGCTCGAACTCAACAAGCTGTTCTTTGCTGAATAACAGGGCAAAAGGGATCAGAGATAAATCGTAAAGGGCAAAAAGAGGGAGGAGGCCTATTATGGGCGGCTTTTTCGGAATTACATCTAAACATGAAGCAGTGCTGGATGTGTACTTCGGTACTGACTATCATTCACACCTCGGGACCAAGACCGGCGGGCTTGCAGCTTATGACGAGGAGCTCGGACTTCAGAGAGTCATCCACAATATAGAGAATTCGCCTTTCCGTACCAAGTTCGGGGGCATCACGAATTCGATGAGGGGCAAAGCTGCCATCGGATGCATCAGTGACACTGACCCGCAGCCGCTGCTGTTCCATTCAGTCTGCGGCACCTATGCCATCATGACGACGGGCATCATCAACAACCAGGAGGAGATCATCGACCTCGTCCTGAAGGGTGCTCACGGACATCTCGGCGCAAGGACCGGCGGCAAGATCAACCAGACAGAGCTGATCGCTGCACTGATCTCCGAGAAGGACGACCTGGTAGAGGGTATCAGCTACGCTCAGGAGATCATCGACGGAACGGCATGTGTGCTGCTTCTCAAGGATGACGGGACCATCCTCGCTGCAAGAGATAAAAACGGCCGCCTGCCTGTAAGGGTCGGCATGGCTGAGGGCTCGACAGCTGCATCATTCGAATCCTTTGCACTGAGCAAAATGGGATTTGAAGAGCAGAGAGACCTGGGCCCGGGAGAGATAGCAGAGCTCACTCCGGACGGCATAAAGACGGTAGTCGAGCCGGGCAAGAGCATGAAGATGTGCGCTTTCCTCTGGAGCTACTACGGATATCCGACGACCACATATGAGGGTGTCAACGTCGAGATGATGAGATATGCGAACGGACGCATCCTCGCTCAGCACGATGCAGAGAGCGGTTTTGACGTCGGAAGCGTTGATTACGTAGGCGGAGTTCCTGACAGCGGCACACCGCACGCGATCGGATATGCCAACGAGTCACACGTGCCTTTTGCCCGCGCATTCATCAAGTACACACCGACATGGGCGAGAAGCTTCATGCCGCAGACCCAGGACGAGCGTAACAAGATCGCCAAGATGAAGCAGATCCCGGTCACCGAGCTGATCAAGGACAAGAACCTGCTCTTCGTGGACGACTCGATCGTAAGAGGGACACAGCTGCGCGAGACAGTCGACTTCCTCTATGCGAACGGTGCAAAATCGGTACACATGAGATCAGCATGTCCGCCTATCATGTACGCGTGCAAATACCTAAATTTCTCGAGAAACAACAGCGAGATGGATCTCCTGTCGAGGCGTGTCATCGCCGAGCTCGAGGGCGCTGAGGGAATGAAGCACCTGGAGGAGTATGCGGACGGATCAACTGAGAGAGGCAGGAAGTTCCGCAAGACCATCGCGGAGAAGATGGGATTTGAAACACTTGACTTCCAGACACTGGACGGAGTTATCGAATCGATCGGCATCGACAGGTGCAAGCTGTGCACATACTGCTGGAACGGTGAAGAGTAAAGAGAGGTACTCATGAATACAAAATCAAGATCTGACAGCTACGCTGCTGCCGGAGTAGATATCACTGCAGGTTACAGAGCTGTGGAGCTCATGAAGAGCCACATCGCAAGAACCGTCATACCAGGCGTCATGGGAGGCGTCGGCGGGTTCGGCGGACTGTTTGAGCTGGACCTCGAAGGACTTGACGTTAAGAAGCCGGTCCTCGTAAGCGGCACTGACGGTGTCGGCACCAAGCTCAAGCTGGCTTTCCTGCTGGACAAGCACGATACCATCGGCATCGACTGCGTTGCTATGTGCGTCAATGACGTCATCTGCGCAGGCGCAAAGCCGCTGTTCTTCCTCGACTACATCGCATGCGGCAAGAATGTGCCGGAGAGGATCGAGCAGATCGTTTCAGGAGTGTGCGAGGGCTGTGTGCAGTCGGGAGCCGCGCTGATCGGCGGCGAGACGGCCGAGATGCCGGGATTCTATCCTGCTGACGAGTACGACCTTGCAGGATATGTAACAGGTATCGTAGACAAGGACAAAATCATAGATAACAATAAGATGAAGGCCGGCGACATCGTGATCGCTCTGCCGTCGAGCGGAGTCCACTCCAACGGATTCTCCCTCGTGCGCAAGGTCTTCAATCTCGAGAAAGCGGATCTGAAGGCGCTGACTGCGGGCAACACGATGCTCGGAGGAAAGTCGCTCGGCGAGGCTTTGCTCGAACCAACCAGAATATACGTAAAGCCGGTACTCGCCCTGCTTGAAGAGGTGGATGTCAAGGGCATCTCCCACATCACAGGCGGCGGCTTCTACGAGAACATCCCGAGGAGCATTCCGGACGGGCTCGGCGCAAGGATCCGGAAGAGCGCGGTCAGAGTGCTGCCAATCTTCGACATGATCGCAGAGGTGGGAGCCATCAGCGAGCACGACATGTTCAACACGTTCAACATGGGCGTAGGCATGTCGATCGTTGTTGCACCTGAAGATGCAGACCGCGCTGTTGAGATACTCAAGGCTAACGGCGAGGATGCATACATCATCGGCGAGATCGTGGCTTCGGAAGACAAGATCAAGATCGTATAACATATAAGGAGCAGATGCCAGGCGCAGTGAAAGGCGCCGCGGCATCTGTTTTTCTGCTGAGAGGTGGAAAGAATGAGAGATAAAGTAAAGATCGCCGTCTTCGTAAGCGGAGGCGGAACCAACCTGCAGGCTCTGATAGATGCGGAGCGCGCGGGGAAGATAGGTGACGGGGAGATCGCTCTGGTCATCTGCAACAGGACGGGGGCTTATGCTCTTGAGCGCGCTGCGCAGGCGGGCATCGATGCTGAGGTCGTGACCAGAAAGGCCTGCGGCGGCCAGGAGGGATTCGAAGCGAGGATCCTCGAGCTGCTTGAGGAGAAGGGCATTGATCTCATAGTGCTCGCAGGCTTCCTCAACATTCTGAGCAATGACTTCGTCAGCAGGTATGACCACAGGATCGTTAACGTACACCCTTCACTCATCCCTGCATTCTGCGGTGACGGCTTCTACGGACTGAAGCCTCACGAGGCAGCCCTTGAGCGCGGGGTCAAAGTGACCGGTGCTACTGTGCACTTTGTAAACGAGATCGCCGACGGAGGCGAGATCATCGCGCAGAAGGCTGTCGAGGTGCAGGATGGCGATACTCCTGAGGTGCTGCAGAGGCGCGTCATGGAGCAGGCCGAGTGGGTGATTTTGCCTGAATCGGTCGCAAAGCTGTGCACTAAGATCCGCGCAGGAAAGTAAAGATATAAATTTCAAGGGTATATATACAAATATTGCAAGAGGGAAATCAATCAGAAAGGTTTAGAGGTATCAGGTATGGACACTTATAAGACAATCAGCTTCAGTGAAGCGGTAGAAGGCAATGCTTATCCGGGCCGCGGAATCGTTGTCGGCATGACTCCGGATGCAGGCAAAGCCGTAGCTGCCTATTTCATCATGGGCAGATCCGAGAATTCAAGAAACAGAGTATTCACAGTCAAGAACGGAGTTGTTTACACTGAGCCGTTCGACATCGCAAAGCTCGAGGATCCGAGCCTCATCATCTATGCTGCTGTAAGACAGCACGGCAACCATCTCGTAGTTACCAACGGCAACCAGACTGACACGGTCGTTGAAGACCTGGTAAAGGGCGGATCGTTCTATCACGCACTGGAGAGCAGATGCTTTGAGCCGGACGCTCCTAACTTCACTCCGAGAATCAGTGCAGAGATCGAGTTCGATGAGAAGGCAGGATTCAAGTACAGAATGAGCATCCTGAAGAGCGCTGATGCAGAGGGAAGCGCATGCAACAGATTCGGTTATGACTATGCGCCGATCGCAGGACTCGGACACTTCATCCACACCTACGAGCATGACGGAAATCCGCTGCCTACATTCAGCGGCGAGCCGACAAGAGTAGAGATAAAGGATGACATCGATGATTTTGCCGGTGAGATCTGGAACTCTCTGAACGAGGACAACAAGATCTCGCTGTACGTAAAGTATGTTGACCTGGTGACAGGCGAGGCAGACAGCAGACTCTTCAATAAGCACGAGAAATAGAGAGTGAGCTGAATGCCCTTCAGCTCAACAGCTAATAGATAAATGCAGAAAGGTAGAGAAATGAAAGAATTCGAACTGAAATACGGATGCAACCCTAACCAGAAGCCGGCGAAGATCTACATGGAGGACGGCAGCGACCTGCCTCTTGAGATCCTGAACGGAAGACCTGGATATATCAACTTCCTCGACGCGCTCAATTCATGGCAGCTCGTCAAGGAGCTCAAGGAAGAGCTCGGCATGCCTGCAGCCGCAAGCTTCAAGCACGTCAGCCCGACGAGCGCAGCAGTAGGAACTGTTTTGCCTGAAAAGCTCAAGA
>CAMIWY010000001.1 GCA_946402595.1 uncultured Clostridia bacterium | reverse complement strand
AGGGTCTGCAGGCTCTGCACCTGACTGCTCAGCAGCCTCTCTGTACTCAGCGATCCGCTTCAGCAGTTCTCTGTCACCAATCAGCCTCCTCGCTACGCTCATGAGGCATTCGTGGTAAGCATCTCCTATCGACCTCGGGTCGCTTGAGAAGTCTCTCTCCTCCTTAGGCCTGAGTCCTCTGTCTATGAAGTATCTGAACGGGCAGTCAAAATAGCTGCCTATTGAGCTTGCGCTCAGCACGAGTGATCCGTCGGTACGTCCGAACAGCCTTCCTGCGATGTCCCTGCCGAGAGGTTTCTGTATGTTCTCCTCTCCCGCAGCGCTGAGCATCGTCCCGAGCTCGTCACCGTGTTCTTTCCTGTACCAGCTGAGAAGGCTCCTCATCAGCGGGTCTTCTCCTTCAGGTGCGTTTCTGTCCTTGATCCTGTCTATCATATGCCGCATTGACTCGCCCGGCATATCTATGAGGTCACCTACTGCGCCTCCTGTGATGCCGGCATCGCCCCATCCGGCGCTTACAGCGTCCTTAAGGATCCTGCCGGGTTTCTCCAGGCACGGAAGCAGCATCTTCAGTGAGTCGATGAGAGATGAAGGGCTCAGCTCGGAGCCTTCGTTGTCAGTCATCGACCAGCTTATGTACAGCTTGTCAGAAGGTCTGGACAGCATCCTGTACATGGCTGCATCCTCTTCCTGCATCTTGATGTCATCAAGCGAACCGAGGGCAAAGCCCTTGTTCCTGAAGTACTCCTTCTCGTCGATCGAGAAGAGTCCCTCCGGCGAAGGCTGCATAGGCAGTGTGCCTTCGTTCGCGCCGAGTATGACCGCGGCGCGTACCGGCCTCGGGCGGGTCCTGATCATGGTCCCCACGGACAGCCGGTCGGCCGCCGGAGGGATGACCCCGACCTCAACACTTGTAAGGCCCGCAACGTATATCTCCGTGAATTCCTTCAGATCAAACTCCGCATCACCCATGATCTCATTGATCTGGTCAAGCAGGGACAGTGCCTTGTCATAGCTCTCCGAGGTCCTCTGCGCCTCATCATGGAAGCCGAGACTGCTCTCCTCATCCACCATCGAGGTCACCATCTCTTCAAGATGCCAGGTGTCCTCAAGGTAAGCCCTGAATCTTTCAACGAACTCTGCAGTCGTCTGATCGGCCGCAGCAGCTTTCCTCAGCTCACCGACTTTTGTCATAACATCGCGGCGGATATCATTCAGTCTGCTGAATGCGGCTGTTCCGAGAGCATCCTCTCCGTATCTGAAGTCACGCTCCCACATAGTGCCGCGGATATGATATGTCCTTGCATAATTCTCAAGATCCTCGACATCCTCTGCCCGCACTCCTGCAAGGCCCGTCTTGAGCAGAGCGAACAGGTACTGGGCATTCATCCCGTGCACGAGGAACCACAGCAGATCCACGACAAAGCTGACAGGCGCCGTGTCCGTAATGTCTCTCGCGGAGTCCATGAACACCGGCAGTCCGTACTCAGCAAATACTCTCTTTATTACCGGGTGCATCGCGCCTTCATCATTTGCGATCACCTGGATGTCTCTCATCCGGTACCCGAGGTCACGGACGAGGTGCCATATATATGCAGCGGCGCTCTCAGCCTCATAATAAGGATTGGCAGCGCATACAACCGTCAGGTCCTCAGCCTCAAACTCTCTGTTCTCAGCTCTTTCAGCTTCAGGCAGCCTGTCGTTCCACAGACCTCTTTCGATGCGCCTGACCGTTTCCGTTTTGTCCGTTTCATATTCCGGACCGATCTCCCCGCAGCTGAACGGCAGGTCCAGCTCACGGCATTTTGCCCTCAGCATGCCCTCCAGCTGCTCATCGAGCCCGAAATCACTTCTGTTTAGTATGAAGTTCACCGACTTTGCAGCTGCGGACAGCTCAAGCATCGCTCTTGTGAACTTCGGTGTTATGCTGTCATATCCGTATATCCATATGTGCTTGCTGCGTATCATACGGGACTTTCCGATCGCCCCGATATACATGGATATATAGTCTTCGGAATCGGTGTACTTGCCGGACACCTTCTCCTCGTATGCTTCGATTACACCTCTCAGCTCTTCAAGCTTGGCTCTCAGGATCGCGTCAGCATCATCGCCGTCAAGCATTGCAGCTATCTCATCAAGCGTGCATTCCTGCTGCTTGAATTCCGAGATAAAGTCGCTGAGCATGGTGGTAAAGGCCTGCTTTCCGGCCGACCTTCTGAAGATGTCAAAGTCCTCCGTGTGCTCCTTGATGAGCCTCGTCAGGAGCATGAATCTCCCGTATCTGTCCAGCATGTCCACAGACTCAGTCCCCTGTTCGGTCAGGAGTCTCAGCCCCAGCCTGCTCATGGAGATGATCTCAGTATCGAACAGGCAGTCCGTGCCGGTGTACTTAAGCGCCTGCTCCTCAGCCACCAGAGTGTACTGGTCAGGCACAATAACAAGCGTCTCACCCCCGCATTCCCTGATGCGGTCATAGATGAAACGCTCCTTATCGATATTCTCTCTTCCTGCGAAAAGTCTCAGCATTGTACCTTATTTTATGGCTTCCTGCGCGTCCTGTGACAGCTTGGCTCTGACGAACACATCAATGTCTCCGTCCATGACGGCGTCAACATTGCCGACCTCTGCTCCTGTCCTGGTGTCCTTGACAAGAGTGTACGGCTGGAAGACATAGTTCCTGATCTGCGAACCCCAGGTCGCCATGGACTGATCGCCCTTGATCTCGTTGAGGTTCTCCTTGTGCTCCTCTTCAGCAAGCCTTGTCAGCTTGGAGACCAGGATCTTCATCGCGACCTCGCGGTTCATGATCTGGGATCTCTCGTTCTGACATGTGACGACTATACCAGTCGGCAGATGCGTGATCCTGACAGCAGAGTCCGTAGTATTTACGTGCTGTCCGCCGGCACCTCCCGATCTGTAAGTATCTATCTTGAGATCCTGCGGATTGATGTTTACCTCGATGTCGTCGCCGATATCCGGAACGACCTCCACCGCTGCGAAGGAAGTCTGCCTTTTGCCCATTGCATTGAAAGGCGAGATCCTTACAAGCCTGTGGACTCCGGTCTCAGACTTAAGCATGCCGTACGCATTGTCTCCCTGCACCAGGATAGTCGAGCTCTTGATGCCGTAGTCGACATCATCCTGTCTGTCCAGGATCTTAGTCCTGAAGCCCTTATTTTCACTGTATCTCAGATACATTCTCTCGAGCATCTCCGCCCAGTCATTGGCATCGACTCCGCCCGTTCCTGAATGTATGCTGAGTATAGCATCCCTGCTGTCGTATTTTCCGGACAGCAGCATGCCGGTCTTGAGATCTTCCAGCTCGTCTTTGATGCGGTCAAAACCCCTGATGACGCTCTTCGCTTCATCCTCGTCCTCGAGTTCTTCCGCTATCTCGATCAGTTCAGGTATCTCGTCAAGCTCGTCAGAAAGCTTATTGTACAGATTCAGACGGTCTTCGAGAGACTTTTTCTCTTTTAAAACTTTCTGCGCGTTCCTCTGGTCATCCCAGAATCCCGCCTTGAGGCTCTCGTCCTCAAGCACCTGTATCTTCTTAGCAAGACCCGCCGGGTCAAAGATAACCTCCCACTTCCGCGAGTTTATCTTTCACCTCCGGAAGCTGGCTTCTTATCTCGTCAAGTTGCAGCATTAATAATTTCTCCGTTTCTAAATAATATCCAGAAGCTCATCCGGTCTGTCTATCCTGTATGTCGGTGCAAAACCGTGTTCCGCCATGTCCTCTTCGTCGACATAGTGGCTCCATCCGACCAGGACACTGTCTATTCCGGCATTGTTGGCGCATCCGATATCGAATTTTGTATCACCGATCATGACTGCCTGTTCTTTCACTTCTTCAGGAAGCGCATCTGCCGGGAATCCCGACAGTTTTGCCAGACACACATTCAGTGACTCAGGATCCGGCTTGTGCTTTGTGACATCGTCCATGGTCACGACCTCATCGACTGTACCCTCCATGCCGAACTGCTTCATATAATTATTGAAGCTGTAAGTAGTACGCGAAGTCGCAACGCCGATCTTAAGTCCACGAGCACGCAGCCCGTCAACGAGCTCCTTTATACCGTCAAACACATATACGATGTCCTCGTCCTTATGCGAATCCTGGTATGCGCGGTAGTAATCGATCACCTCATTCACAGGCGCACCCGGCAGCTTCACGCTGATAGTGTGCATCAGAGTCTCTCCGAAGGTCGCCTCGATCTCCCTGACCGGCTTCCTGCATCCGAGGTAGTGCTCGAATGTCGCCTGCCATGAAGCAATGATTATATCGTTCGTATTAACTAAAGTCCCGTCAAAATCAAATATTATATATTTCTTCTTCATAAACCCTTCTTATGGCTCTACCAGCCTCCGCCTCCGCCGCCTCCGGCGCCGCCGCCTGAGAAGCCGCCTCCGCTGAAGCCGCCTCCACCGCTCCAGCTGCCTCCGCCGGAACTGCCGCCGGACCAGCCTCCGCCACTGCTCGACTGAGGAAGCACGATGTGGTTGTTGACGCTTGCGTTGCAGTCACTCATCATTCTTCCCATCATATAGTAGTCGAAGCCGTCATATCTGCCGGCACTTGTCCTTGCCCAGTCAGGAGTTACGACCGGGATATTCTCAAAGTTCTTGATCCACTTATTGGTCAGTCCGAATACGTAAGCGTACGGAATGATGTGGTAGAAGTATTCAGGATCATCCTCTACAAGCTCGTTGAGCTTATCAAGTTCTGCAGTCCTGATGAAGTCTCTGAAACCGAGGATCCTTCCCATCAGCCTTGTGTACTCGCCCTTCCTGGCTATTGCTATGACTGAGAAGAATACCGCGATGAGCGTTCCCAGGATCAGGAATCCGAGGAGTATCATGCTCTTAGGTCCGGTGAGGTGCTCCATCGAGCTCGCAATAACCGGCAGCATTCCTATTCCCATGTAGAACAGCCATATCGCAGCCAGACACTTGAGTACAGTCTTTATCTTGCTCGAGCTGCGGATCCTGTCATATACCGAGCACATCAGCCAGATAACCGCGATGAGATGTATCGATGCCCATATGAAGCCGAACATCATCATATCTGATCCTGTTGTCGACGCCCAGATGCAGAATGCAGCTGAAGGCATCAGTGCAGCCAGTGCGCATCCTACCCTTGCCATGATCGAGTCTGACCTGTGTACAGCATTCGGTCCGATGAACATCTCACCGAGCTGCTCGCATGCCCTCTCGTATTTGGTCCCGAACGAAACGCCCAGCTTACTGCTGTTGGCTGTCTTGTTGCCGCTTGCAAAAAGGCCCTTCCACAGGGTTCTGATGAACTGCGGCTCGTCAGAAGGTTCAGCACCTCTGTGGAATATGAATTCCTTGCGACTTTTCTGCTCGATGCTCAGATACCCTTTGTTTGCCATGTAAACAATATTGGATACGATGTCAGACTTATCGACCTTGCCGTCGATGATATATCCGATCTCACCCGGTGTCAGCTCACCCGGAGGATAAAACTCCAGAGTCCTGGTCATGTGATCATCTCTGCCATAGAAGTACCACAGCAGGAATGCACCGATAGGTCCGAGCGCAAAGAGCAGGACGCTGTTCAGCCCGAGCTTTCCGAACTCAGGAGCACCTACCCAGTAGCCCTGAGGCAGTTCAAGTGAAAGCGTGATTCCGTGATGCGCCGGGAGATCCTTCGCCGTAACAGTGATGGTCTGTCCGTCTTCTGATGTTGTCAGTTCAGCATTGTCCTCATTGGACGAGGTGCCATATGGGCCTGAGAATACTTCAGCTTTGCTCAGATCAGCTTTTTTAGGCATGTTGACAGTGCACTTCACATTGCCGATGTCCGTTTCCCAGTCGGTCGGGATGAGATTCAGAAGGAGCATGTCCTTCTCAGTGTTCTCATCCTCCCACATGGTGATCTTGTAGTAGATATCGTACGGATTCTCACCGGTCAGAACATAGTCAGCACTTCCTATCTTGATGACCTTGTTTCCGGAGTCAGAGTATGTCTCATAGTCGTAGCCCGGCACCTGAACACCGCCGACTCTGTACCCCCTCATAGGAATGTATCTGTATATCCCGTGGTGAGGTGTTGCATAGTATACATTGATATATTCATGGTAATCGTAGCTGTTGTCCTCGGCGACATCCACATCGACATTAAAGTCGGTGGCATACATCGTGTTGTCCGCTGCATGGGAAGTGCCTCCCGTAAACGGCACGAGCATCAGGATGAGTCCGATTACAGCGATTACCGCAGCCGCTCTCGCAGCCAGAGACCTCTTGCGTATCCTGGTATCCATGTCAGTTCTCCTTCTGTGTCAGCAGGTGTGTCACAAGGGACGGTCCTTTTTGACACATTTTACAGTCCCTCATCAAAGTCCTCTGTGTGCATCTTAGGGAAATTGAACATCTCCGCAACGATGCTGGTCGGGAATGTCTCGACCATGTTGTTGTAGTCTCTGAGAACGGCAGTCAGGTACTTCCTCGCATTGAGGATGTCCTCTTCTGTTCCGGACTCTTCATACTTTCTGAGTTCTTCCTCAGCCATTTCGATGCGGTTCTTCGCCTTGGTAAGAGAGTTATAGCAAATAACTACGATTACCGCGATAATCACCAGAATAATAAGTATTACAGCCATTGTTCATTCCCCTTTCTGTATGGGTTCTTCCTTAGTAAACTTACTGTTCCATGCAGTGCATTTCTTCAGTGATCTTTACTGAAATTACTACTTATTTCTGCCGCAGCAGTTCTTATATTTCTTGCCGGAGCCGCATGGGCACGGATCGTTTCTGCCTACCTTAGGCATGTCGCGCTTTACTGTCTCCTGCTTGCCGGTCTTCTCTGCCTTAGGAGCTGCGCCCGGCATATTGCCTCTTCCGTTTCCGGAAGGTTCGCTGTCGTCCTTATAGTCTTCCTTGGATGCGGAAGTCCTGCCGCTGACAGCGTTTCTTCTCTGCGTATTGGTTGTTACTGTTACGTTGTAGCAGAACTTGACAGTCTCTTCTCTGATATCCGCAACGAGCTCCTCGAACATCGCAAACCCTTCCTGTGCATACGCAACTGCAGGGTCCTGCTGTCCGATTCCTCTGAGTCCGATACCGTCCTTCAGCTGATCCATCGCATCGATGTGATCCATCCAGCGGTTGTCTACGACTCTGAGGAGGATCATTCTTTCGACCTCACGCATCTGCTCGGTGCCGATCTCAGCTTCCTTCTCATCGTAGAGCTGATCGAATACAGCCTTGACGTCATCTCTGAGCTTGTTCTCATCGAGTCCGTTCACGTAATCAGGATCGTCAAACTGAAGTCTGTCCCTTACATTCGGTGTGATCTGAGAGAGTCCGTCAGCAACTCTCTTGAGATCCCACTCTTCAGGATATCTTGACTCCATTACGACAGGATCGATGATGCCGTCGATAAGTTCATATGTCATGTTCTGGATGTAGCCGGAAACATCCTCTCCGTCGAGGACCATTCTCCTCTGTCCGTAGATGATCTCCCTCTGCTTGTTCATGACATTGTCGTACTGGAGTACGTATTTACGGATGCCGAAGTTCTTGCCCTCGACCTTCTTCTGAGCACCCTCGATTGACCTTGTGAGCATGCCTGCCTCAAGCGGTTCATCCTCATCGAGTCCGACTCTCTCCATAACATGCTGCATCCTCTCTCCTCCGAAGAGTCTCATCAGGTCGTCCTCAAGAGAGATGAAGAACTGGGTCGTACCAGGGTCTCCCTGACGTCCGGAACGTCCTCTCAGCTGGTTGTCGATACGTCTTGACTCGTGTCTCTCAGTACCTACGATGCAAAGCCCGCCGAGTTCTCTTACCTTCTCCTGCTCAGCTGCTCTTTCAGCCTTGATCTCCTCATGCAGCTCGTTGTATCTCTGTCTTGCAACGATCATGTCAGGATCATCCGACTTCTCGAATCCGGTAGCAAAAGCGATCTGCTCAGGCGTATACTCTTCCCTTCTCATCTGGCGCCTTGCCTCAAAGTCCGGGTTACCGCCCAGGATGATATCCGTACCACGGCCGGCCATGTTGGTAGCGATGGTAACGGCTCCGAGACGGCCTGCCTCAGCGACGATCTCAGCTTCCTGTTCGTGGTGCTTTGCGTTCAGCACGTTATGCTTAACGCCTCTCTTCTTCAGCATGTTGCTGATAAGCTCGGATATCTCGATCGAGATAGTACCGACCAGTACCGGCTGCCCGGTCTCATGAGCGGCGACGACCTTGTCTACGATCGCTTTGTACTTGCCCCTCTGATGAGCATATACGGAGTCCTGCTTGTCCTCTCTGATTACAGGCCTGTTGGTAGGGATGACGACAACGTCCATGTTGTAGATGTCCCTGAACTCGTCTTCCTCTGTCTTGGCAGTACCTGTCATACCTGCAAGCTTCTGATACATTCTGAAGTAGTTCTGCAGTGTGATGGTAGCGAGAGTCTTGGACTCGGATCTTACCTTGACGCCTTCCTTGGCCTCGATAGCCTGGTGAAGTCCGTTGGAGAATCTTCTTCCGTACATCAGACGTCCCGTGAACTCATCTACGATCAGGATCTCACCGTCCTTGACTATGTAGTCAACGTCCCTCTTCATGAGGTAGTTGGCGCGCAAAGCCTGCTGAACGTAGTGGTTGAGCTCCATGTTGTCAGGATCGGAGAAGTTGTCTACGCCGAAATACTCCTCGCAGATCTTGACACCCTGATCGGTAAGAGCGATCTGGTTGTCCTTCTCGTCGATCTTGTAGTCTCCCGGAGCGTCTTCCTTGTCTTCAACAAGTGTCTTTACGAAAGAATTCGCGTTCCTGTACATCGAGCTGGAATCAACGCCTCTTCCGGAAATGATGAGCGGTGTTCTGGCCTCATCGATGAGGATCGAGTCGACCTCGTCGACGATAGCGTAATTGAGTTCTCTCTGTGTCAGCTGCTCCTTGTAGGTGACCATGTTGTCACGAAGGTAGTCAAAACCGAATTCGTTGTTCGTACCGTACGTGATGTCGGCCATGTACTGCTCGTGGCGCGCAGGTCCTTCGACAGCGTGTATTACGCATCCGACCCTGAGCCCAAGGAAGGTATACAGCTTGCCCATCCACTCAGCGTCACGCTTTGCCAGATAGTCGTTGACAGTTACTACGTGAACGCCCTTGCCCTCAAGAGCATTCAGGTATGCGGCAAGAGTAGCTACAAGAGTCTTACCTTCACCTGTCTTCATCTCGGCAATACGTCCCTGATGCAGAACGACACCGCCGATGAGCTGTACTCTGAAGTGCTTCATCCCGAGGCTTCTCCATGCGCCTTCACGGCATACCGCAAATGCTTCAGGAAGGATGTCATCGAGAATCTCGCCATCAGCAAGCCTGTCTCTGAACTCCTGCGTCTTGCCTCTCAGCTCATCATCGGACAGCGCCTGCATCTCTTCATCATAGGCCTCGATGCGGTCGACTATCTTCTCTATCTTCTTCACCTCTTTGGCATTAAGGTCGCCAAAGATTTTTTCCATTAAGCCCATAGTTATAACTTCCCTTTCTTAAATATTTCATGCAGGCTGCATTATGTGGCAAATTTTTTATATCCAGTTGCCTTTTGCACCTGTTAATTATCCTCTTCGACCTTGTCCTCCACGGATATTCTTGTCATGAGTGCTCTTCTCGCATCTGCCTTGGTGACTCTCACATGGAAGACCTTGTGCTTAGACTCGTAATCGAATTCATCGCCTTCCTTAGGCAGTCTGTCGAGCTCGATCATGACCCAGCCGTTGACCGTATTGGCATCGGCCTCTATCTCTTCATCAAAGAGTTCGAAGAAGTCCTCAAGATCGGCATTGCCGGCAACAAGGTAAGTGTTGTCACCTGCAGGTCTCACTTCCTTGGATGCTACGGTGTCGTGCTCGTCATAGATATCACCGACGATCTCCTCGATGATGTCTTCAAGCGTGACAAGACCGGTCGTTCCGCCGTATTCATCAACGACGATCGCGATATGCGTCTTCTTGGCCTGCATCTTCTTGAGCAGGACAGCCGCCTTGATCGTCTCCGCGACATATGCTACCGGTTTTATGAACTTCTCTGTGTCCTTGATGTTCTTTACGTTATTATTGTAGAAGTCTTTCTGGTTGAGAACTCCGATGATGTTGTCGAGGTCATCTTCGTATACAGGAAGCCTGGAGAGTCCGGACTCCCTGAATACCTGCTTGATCTCAGCGACCGGCGTTCCCTTTTCTATTGCGACTATGTCAACTCTCGGGGTGAGGATGTCCATTGCCTCGACATCATTGAATTCTATCGCGTTGGCAATGAGCTCGCTCTGTTCCTCACCGATAGCACCGCCTGCCTCAGCCTCTTCAACAATTGTCAGAAGCTCATCCTCTGAGAACTCCGGCTCGGTGTTCTTTCCGACTATCTTCTTGAGCAGGACCTTAAGGCCCATGAAGATGAATGTCAGCGGCGTCATTATGATGATGAGAGCCTTGACAAAAGGCGCAAGGAACAGCGCCACCTCTTCCGCGTACTCTCTTGCGATGATCTTAGGTGAAATCTCTCCCAGTACCAGTACAAGGATAGTGACCATTACTGTAGCGAGTGTAGGTCCTATTCTTGCCCCCCATGTCTGTATCCCGTATACGGTCGCCACAGTCGTCATGGCTATGTTGGCGATAGTGTTTCCGACAAGGATCGTTGTGATCAGCTTGTCAAAATTCTCCGTCAGGTCGAGGACAGTCGCCGCCCTCTTGTTGTCCTCGGCAGCAAGATTCTTCATCTTGATCTTGTTGACCGAGGAGAACGCGGTCTCTGTGCCCGAGAAGAAAGTCGAGCACAGGACCAGCGCGATTATAGCTATAAGATAACTGTTCATATAATTGGTTTACTCTTCATTTCTGCCCGAAACGATAGCCCAGTCGATGGTCGTATCGATCTCAGGTGCATTGTAGTTCTCACTGTCGTATGTCAGGTAAGCCTTGGCCGTGTATGTTCCGACGGCAATAGCCTTGTTGTCCCTGTATCTGACATCGATCGACTTAGGAACATTTCTCAGTACGATGCTCTTCTCATATGCATCGTAGACGAAAGGCTTGTCATAGCTCCAGTGAACATGCTCGGTATCATAGTTCGCCTTCTCGATCTTCCACTTGAGATCAGCGATCTCGTCAGCCTCGCAGTTTCTTGTATCGTATGTAAGTCTGGCTCTTGCGGTGTATGTGCCGGCATTGATCTTGACATTGTCGATGTATACGACTTCAGCATCATTAGGCAGCCCGATAAGGCTTACCTTCTTAGGCTGCTCATCATATACGAACAGCGTGCTCGGGTCATAATCCCATCTTACAGCGGATGTGTTGATCTTCTTCTTCTGGATCCTCCACTTCAGGCTTGCTACAGTAGGCTCCTCGTAGTTGTCCTTGTTGCTGTAGTCGAGGATCGCTTCAGCCATGTATGTACCGGCATCGATCGCGGTGTTGCCTCTGTATCCCTGTACAGTGACGCCGTCCGGCAGACCTGTGAGCTTCACGGTCTTCTCCTCACCGTTGTAGATGATGTCATCGCTGTACGCCCATTCTACTCCTGACATGTCATACTTCGCCTTGAGGATCTGCCACCAGCATCCTCTGACAGGTTCAGGTGTCTCGAAGTTTACAGGATCAGCCGCTTCGATCTCAGCCATGGCCTCATATTCGCCGGCGCCTGTCGCAGTACTTCCCTTATAGATTACTGTGACATTTTCAGGGAGTCCTGCGAGCTGAACGCTCTTCTCCTCACCGTCATATACGAACGGGCTCTCATAATCCCAGTGAACGCCTGACATGTCTATGCCCGCCTTGGAGATCTCCCATCTGCACTCAGGCAGGACGACCTCTCTGTAGTTGGTGTCAGCGGGATTTACGAGTTTTGCCTTGGCGTAGTATACGCCTGCATCCGTCGCAGTATTGTCCTCGTATACTACCTCGAATCCCTCAGGTACGCCTACAAGCTCCATCTCAGGTGCGACTCCGCGCAGTCTCTCAAGGAATCCCTGTTCCTTAGCTCTCTCCGTGAGCGCTACGCCCTTAGGTGTTCCGTCATATACGAACGGTCCTTCATAGTTCCAGCTGATGCCGCTTATGTCCACAGGTGCATCCGCCATTCCTATGCGCCATCTTACAGGTCCGAATTCAGGTCTGAAGTAGTTCCTCTCATCATAGCTGAGCTCTGCAGAAGCTTCATACTCACCGGCATTGATACCTGTGTTGCCCGTGTAGGCTGCTGTTACGCCTGCCGGCAGTCCCTTGAGGGCGATCGATCTCTCCTCGCCGTTATATGTAAAGCTGTCCTCGTAATCCCATGAAACTCCGGACATGTCGTATACGGCCTTGTCGATCCTCCAGTCCATAGTTCCGATATGCGGCTGGATGTAGTTGTGCTCATCGTATATGAGGTCTGCCGAAGCGGTATATTCACCTGCCTCTGTTGCAGTATTGCCGTCGTATATCGGCAGGACACCATCAGGCAGTCCTGTGAGAGAGATAGACTTCTCTGTACCGTCATAGACATATCTCATATCGCCGGTCCATCTTGCATCGGACATGTCATACTCTGCCTTAACGATCTCCCAGTCGCAGTCAGCGATGGCCGGATCGTTATAGTTCTCAGGATTGACCGACCTGAGAGTCGCATGTGCTGAATAGTGTCCTACTTCAGTTCCTGTGTTGCCGTAGTATTCAGCCGTGATTGTCTCAGGAATGCCTGCGAGCTCTACCTTCATCTCGCTTCCGTCATAGGTGAACGGCTGTGAATAGTCCCATCTGAGTCTGCGGATATCCGGATCAGCCTTGTTTATGGTCCATGTGCAGCTCATAGGATCAGGAGTGCTGTAGTTGCCCGTGTTGGTCCTGAATCTGGCAACAGCGATGTAGGTTCCTGCATCGGTTGCCGAGTTGTCTTCGTACTCCACACTGAGTCCTTCAGGAACGCCTGTGAGATCGACCCTCTTAGGAGTTCCGTCGTAGACGAACTCTCCGGTGTAGTCCCACTTCACGCCGGACATGTCATACTCCGCCTTGCCGATGTGCCAAGGGAAGGTGACTGTCTCAGGAGCATTGAAGTTGCTGTCTGATGTTCTGAAGGAAGCCGTGGCAACATAGTCTCCTGCGAGGAATCCGCTGTTGCCCTCGTATGCCGCCGTGACATTCTCCGGGAGATTGAAGAGTTCTATGCTCTTTCTCTCTCCGTCGTATGTGAATGAATCAGGCTGGTAATCCCACTCAGCTCCGCTCATGTCGTAGTCTGCCCTGATGATCTCCCAGTCGCAGTCTGCTACGGTCGGTGTATTGTAGTTGGCCTCATCGGATACCTTGAGGATGGCCCTTGCGGTATACTTGCCAGCACCGGTCGCCTCGTTGTTCCTGTAGTCAGCGCTGACTCCGTTAGGAAGCTGCTCGAGCATTACACTCTGGACTCTTCCGTTATATACCTTGGCATCTGTGTAGTCCCACTTTACGGCACCCATCTCGTAGTCAGCCTTGACGATGCGCCACTTGCAGCTGTCTACGTACGGCTTGTTGTAGTTGCTCTGGTCAAACGGGATCAGGTCAGCTGTTGCTTCGTAGAAGCCTGTCGCTGCTGCTGCATTGCCCGAATATACCGGACGTACGCCTTCAGGCAGGCCTCTCAGCTCGACCTCATGCATCCTCCCGGTGTAGCTGAACTCTCCGCTGTAGTTCCACTGGACGGATGACATGTCAAAATCTGCCTTCTTTACAGTCCACTCACAGTTTGCAAAGGAAGGTACTTTATAGTTCCTTTCATCTGCGCCTCTGAACGTTACTGATGCCTCATATGTGCCGGCATCAGCTGCCTCGTTGTTTCTGTATGTAGGTGTTACACCCTCAGGCAGGCCCTTGATCACGACCTTATGTTCAGTTCCGTCATATGTAAACGGCCTGTCGTAATCCCAGTATGCGTGGCTCATATCGTAGTCACCCTTCTCTATTCTCCAGGTGACATTGCCGAGCTTGACCGGAGTGTAGTTGGCAGTATCTTCAGGTCTTATCTCTGCAGTTCCGACATATGTTCCGGCCTGTGATGCTCTTGTGTTTCCGTATACAGCGTAGCAGCCTTCAGGAATGTCGACAGCATAGACAGTCTTCTCGGATCCGTCATATGTGAACGGCTTCTCATAAGACCAGCTGATCCCGGATATATCTACCGGTGCCTTGTCTATCTCCCAGGTGCATTCGCGGAACTCAGGTCTCTCATAATTCTTCTCATCAAATGCGAACGCTGCCTCAGCCATGTAAACGCCTGCATTTGCTGCAGTGTTTCCGCTGTATACAGGTTCAAGGCCGTCCGGAAGTCCGTTGATAACGACCTCCTTCTCATAGCCGTCGTATGTGAACTTTCTCTCCTCCTGCCATTTTGCATTTCTGAGATCGTACTCGGCCTTCTCGATGCTCCAGTCGAGTGTCATGTCAGGAATGCTCGTATTGTAGTTGGCAGTGTCGCTTACTGTGAATCTGGCGATAGCTGTGTAATCACCCGCATCCGTAGCGCTGGCATTGGTATAGCTTACCCTTACACCTTCCGGCACGCCTGAAAGTCTTACGCTCTTCCTGCTGCCATCGTATGTAAACGGCGATGTGTAATCCCACACTGCGCCTGTGATGTCAGGGTCTGCCTTGCTGATGCTCCACGAATATCCCATCGGCTTCGGCGGCAGGTAGTTGCTGTCATCGACAGCCGTGAACAGTGCCTTGGCATAGTATCTGCCGGCATTGTGGTACTTATTGAATGCGTACTCAACAGTAACATCATCTCCGATGTCACTCGTGATCTCTACGATCTTGTCGGTTCCATCGAAGACAAAACCGCTGCAGTCTGTCCACTCAAGACCCGGCTTCTCTATCTGTGCCTTATTGATGGCCCATGTGCAGCCGTTGACCTCAGGTGTCTCATAGTTCATAGGATCGCTCGGGCTGAGCGATGCCGTAGCTACATACTTGCCTGCGTCTATCTTGATATTGTCTGAATACTCAACATTGATGCCTTCAGGGAGTCCCTCGAGATATACTCCGTGCTCTCTTCCGTCATATGTGAAAGCTTCGCTGTAATCCCAGTGCACTCCGGAGATGTCGAATCTGTCTTTGTTGATCTTCCACTGGCAGTCAGCAGGCTGCAGAGCGTACATGTTGTCCGAATCATACTCAAGGACAGCGTGTGCGTTATATACTCCGGCGTTGAATCCGCTTGCATTCTCATAGTCAACGTGAATGCCTTCAGGCACTCCGGTCAGCTCGACGCTCTTGGTCTCACCGTCGTATGTGAAAGGTCCCTGATAGTTCCACTTTACGCCGGACATATCTATGACTCTCTTTTTGATATTCCAGTTAAGAGTCATGTCTTCCGGAGTGAAGTAGTTGTGAGTATCCGGGTTGATGAACATCGCAACTGCCTTGTAGTCACCGGCAGCGATGCCGACCTGATTGCGGTATTTTACTCCGAGCTCTTCCGGAACTCCTTCCAGGGTGACTTCGTGTGTCTCGCGGTCAAAATCGAAAGGCTTGTCATAGCCCCATCTTACGGCTCCCATGTCATATGAAGCCTTGGTGATTTCCCACTCATACTCCACAGGACCGGAAGCTCTGTAGTTTCCGGTGAATGTTCCTCTCGCAAGGTATTTGCCGGCCGGTGTCTCCTCGGCTCCGTCATAGTCGATCTCCGCATCATCCGGAAGGTTGAGGATGCGTACGGACTTTGGCTGTCCGTCATATACGAACTTGCCATAGTCAGACCACTCCAGTGTCAGCGGATCGATCACCGCTCTCTCTATCTCCCATACGCACGGAACTATGTCCGCAGGCTTTTCGTAGTTGGTCTCATCGTAATGGAGAGTTGCCGTTGCGGTATAGATTCCGGCTCTTGCAGCTATGTTGTTTTCATATGTCGCTGTAACGCCCTCAGGGAGTCCTGTGAGCTCAACGCTTCTTTCGGTGCCGTCATAGGTAAAGGCATCCTCATAGTCCCAGTGTACCTGCGACATGTCATATGAAGCCTTTCTGACAGACCACTCATATTCCTTCATGATCGAAGGTTCGCTGAAATTGTCTTCGTCAAAATCAAGGTTTACGGTCGCAACATAGGTGCCCGCCTCAGTCGCGGTGTTGCCTTCGTACTCAGCATGCACTCCGACCGGGAGGCCTTCGATCCATACGTGCTTAGGTGTGCCGTCATATGTCATGTTGCTGTCTTCAGCCCAGCGTACGCCTGACATATCCTTGGCGGCCTTCTTGATCCTCAGCTCAACGGCGTTCGAAACCGTTTTGCCTACACTGTTGGAAGCGCAGAGTCTTACAAGCCAGCCGTTGCATTTTACAGGCAGGATCGTGTTGTGGTCTATCGCCTGCCATGTGCCCTCTTCTCCGTTCGGGCTGACCTCAAGGTAGCCGGTTACATTAGGGTCTCCGGCAGAAACGATCTCAGGCAGTTCGAAAGGTATCGGCTGTCCGAAGGTGAACTCATCAACAGGACGCACCTCTCCGATCTCAGGTGCGCTCGCCCATACGGCATACAGGTTGAGATCCTCATCGACATTATTGATCTCCTGGCCTGGCTGGAGCATGGTGCCCGAACCGTCAGCCTCGGTGTTCCATCCGATGAAGATGAACTTTTCACCAGGCGACGCATACATCGGATCCTCGATCAGGTATCTGAAATCAGGGACTGTCTTCCTCTCAGTTGAGATATCCCTGCCTGCATTCTCATGATAGATGACCAGGCAGCCCTCTGCGGAGATGACTCTTGCCCTTCTGTACTTGCCGGCTTCCTTGACTGCGAGTCTGTCGCATGAAGTCGTTCCGTCTCCGTTCAGGCTGAATTCAGGTCCGAGCAGGATGTCCGTAAGTCTTGCGCACTTTGCGAACATTCTGTTCATGTCTGAGCATCCGGTCGTGTCGAAGGAGGATATATCCAGCTCTCTCAGTCTGGTGCAGCCTTCGAACATCGAGCGCATGTCAGTTACGCCTGCTGTATTGAAACCGCTGAGGTCTGCTGCCTCGAGTCCCTTGCAGCCCTTAAAGAGTCCGGCAAGCGATGCCCCTTCAGGGAACGTCACTTCACCGATGACCGCGGCTTCTGCGATGAGTGTGCGGTAGTTTTCCCATGGAATACCGCTGTCATCCACGCTCTCGGCCTGCCCTCCGTTGATGAAGAGTCTGCCGGTCTCGTCAATGCCCCACAGACACTCTCCCCATTTGTCTACCTTGATGAAATTCTTGTCCATAATCTGTTCCTTTTATAATCATATCCGCCGCCCGGAGCGGCTAATTGGTAACATAATCATACATAGTAGATTATATAATAATCGTGGTGCAAAATGAAGACACTAAAAAGCGCAGCTCCACGGCCGCGCCCTAGATTCCATTATTAGTTATACCGGCCGGCAGCCGCACACAGTGCTGCCGGGATCCTTCCTGTCACACGAAGAAGAAAGCTGCGCCAATCATGATGTATACCGTCACAAGCTGCAGTCCTTCGAGCCAGTTCGACTCACCGTCTGAAGCAACGCGGTTCGCGATGAGTACCGCACCTGTCACCGAGACGAGCTCGAACGGTGTGAACACGATGCTCATCGGCGTGAAGAACAGGCTGAGAAGTGTCAGCACAGGTACTACGAACAGTATTATCTGAAGGCTGGATCCGAGAGCGATCTCTATCGCAGCGTTCATCTTGTTCTTGTACGCCATTATGATGGCTGATGAATGTTCAGCCGCATTTCCTATGATCGGTACCAGGATGATTCCGACGAATGTCCTGCTTAGACCTGCGCTGTCCGCCATAGGCTCGACCGTCCCGACGAATATCTCCGAGATCACGGCGATGCAGACAGTTGATGCGACCAGGAGGCCAATGGCCTTCGGCAGGCTCGCATTGTGTTCCTCTTCATCGTCCGCAGTTACAGACTCCTCATACAGTGCCCTGTGAGTCACGAAGGTGAATACGAACTGCATCACATAGACCAGCAGCATCAGAACCGCAATGATCACGCTGAGTCCTTCATACTGCGAATTAAGGCTCTCCTCAGGAAGAGCATGCGTGAATATAGCCGGTATCGAGAGCCCGAGCACCGACAGGAGCAGCATGCTCGATGTTATATTTATGGAATTCCGGTTGAATGTCTGCGTCTTGTATTTCAGTCCGCCTGCCAGCATAGACATGCCCAGCACCAGCAGGATGTTCCCGATGACCGATCCTGCAAGTGAAGCCTTGACTACATCGAACAGCCCTTCCTTCATCGCTACGAACGCTATGATGAGCTCCGTTGCATTTCCGAATGTCGCATTCAGCAGACCGCCTATCCTCTGTCCGGCAAAGCCCGCGATATCGTCAGTGGCTTTGCCCATGACTCCTGCCAGCGGCACTATCGCAAGTGCACTGCAGAGGAACAGGGCAGTGTCTGAAAAGCCCATTATCTTTCCCGCTATGGTAATTGGTATGAAAACCAGAAGTATATATAGGTATTTCACCGTTTTATTCCGCCTCTCTCTTTCAGTCAGCAGGCGCTGCATATGTGTACCGTCAGGCAACGAATGTATGCACCGTTCTGCTCCTCATTTATTATAGTCCAAACACATGACAAAAGGGGACCGAAATCCCCTTTTGTCTGATCTTATTGTCTCTGACGGATATCTGTCCGTCCGGGAAAAGTCTGTGTGATTATTTCTAGAACTTAGGCAGTACCGCGCCGTTGAATGTATCTGTGATGAACTGCTTTACTTCATCAGTCTGCAGTGCTGCGATGAGAGCCTTTGTCTTCTCGCTGTCCTTGTTCTCCTCGTTTACAACGAGTACGTTTACATATGTATCAGCGGAGAGTGAATCCTCTGCCTCATAAGCAAGTGACTCGTCAAGCTTGAGTCCTGCTCCGATAGCATAGTTGGCATTGATAACGCCTAATGCGAGGTCCGGAAGTGAAGCCGGGATAGTTGCTGCTTCAAGTTCAACGATCTCGACATTCTTAGGATTCTCAACGATGTCTGCCTTGGTTGCAGCTACGCCTGCACCGTCCTTGAGCTTGATGACTCCGTTGGCCTCGAGCAGGAGAAGTGCTCTTGCCTCGTTGGTAACATCATTAGGAACTCCGATCTTGTCTCCATCAGCGATAGCGTCAAAGCTGTCCTTGGTGCCTGCATATACGCCCATCGGCTCATAGTGTACATCAGCTACAGCAACGAGGTTCGTTCCGTTTTCCTCATTGTACTGGTCAAGATACGGAACGTGCTGGAAGTAGTTCGCATCTACATCTCCGTCTGTTGTAGCAACGTTAGGCTGTACATAGTCATCGAATTCGACTACTTCGAGCGTCCATCCGTCCTCTGCCAGCTTGTCTGCTACAGAATTGAGTATCTCTGCATGAGGTGTCGGGGATGCAGCTACCTTAATGACCTTCTCAGGATCAGGTTCCGATTCTCCGCCGCCGGATCCGCCGCATGCTGTG
This sequence comes from uncultured Clostridia bacterium, assembly GCA_946402595.1. Lineage (GTDB taxonomy): Bacteria > Bacillota > Clostridia > Peptostreptococcales > Anaerovoracaceae > Crickella. Next base: position 7,921 of record CAMIWY010000001.1, on the reverse strand, counting down.
AATGCGAATACGAGTGCAAGGACTACTGCAAATACGCTCAGTTTTCTTAGATTCTTCATTGTTGGTTCTCCTTTCTCATTACCCATTAATACCTTGTTAATGACAATTATAATTGATTATATATCCACTTCTCACATTTTGTTGGTGAGTTATTTGGCTAGTTTATCCTGTTGTCCATTCTGGCCGCTAATCTGATGCCTGCTTCCTGCAGTATCTGCACCAGTATGACGAGGACGATTATCGTGATCCACATGATCGACGGCTGGAATCTGTACAGTCCGTATCTGATGGCCAGGTCGCCGAGTCCGCCGCCTCCGACTATTCCCGCCATTGCGGAGTAGCCGAGGATATTGATAGTCGCGACCGCCGCTCCGTTCAGAAGAGACGGCCTTGCCTCAAGAAGCAGGACTTTGCGTATTATCTGGAAGTTGCCGGCGCCCATCGCCTGCGCTGCCTCGATGACTCCCGGATCTACCTCGAGCAGTGACTGCTCCACCAGCCTTGCCACAAACGGCGCTGCCGCTACCACGAGTGCTGCTGTCGTTGCGCTGGTTCCGATGCCGGTGCCGATCACCTTCCTGATGTACGGCATCAGGGCGATCATCAGTATGAGGAAAGGTACGGATCTTATTACGTTGACGATGAAGCCCATCACCTTGTTATATATGGCTACCGGTCTTATACCGTTAGGTCCGGTGACTATGAGTGAGACTCCAATCGGAAGTCCGATCACATATGACATCAGTGTTCCGAGCACTGTCATGTACAGTGTCTGGAGAAGGCCTTCTCCCAGTAATGATACCAATGTGCCTGTATCCATTACTCTGTCACCTCCTCTCCGAATCCGTGCAGAGGATAGTCATAGTAGTCTGAATCCTCCGGTATTTCTGTAAAGTCCACGCCCTCCTTGATGAGGTACGCTTTCTGTCTCTCTGCCGCTTCCTTATTATCCGACAGACAGATGACCATCTGTCCTATCTGCTCATCGAGAAGAGCATCCAGATTTGCATACAGCAGGTTGACCGGTTCACCCGTCTCGAGGATCATGTTCGAGATGATCGGTTTGTATGCCGTCTTCTCATTGAATACGAGCCTCAGCCTGTTCTTCGTTGCCGTTCTCGTCTCAGCGGTCTCTCTGTCCTCGCTGTCAGGGAAGAACAGCTTGCGCGCCGCTCTTGTCTTAGGCTTGGTGAACACTTCGTCCACATCCCCCTGCTCCACGATCTCACCGTTTTCTATAACTGCGACCTTGTTGCAGAGCTGCTTGATGACTCCCATCTCGTGAGTGATGACCACCAGTGTGATTCCTCGCTCTTCATTGATCTGCCTCAGCAGCTTCAGTATAGAACGTGTAGTCTTAGGGTCGAGAGCCGATGTTGCCTCGTCACAAAGTATGACTTCAGGATCCGATGCAAGAGCTCTCGCGATCGCCACTCTCTGCTTCTGTCCTCCTGACAGCTGCGACGGGAACGAGTGCGCCCTGTCCTCAAGATCAACTACCTTGAGAAGTTCTTCAGCACGGGCTCTTGCCTCCGCCTTCGGAACCCCTGCTATCTCCATCGGGAAGCAGATATTTCCAATGGCGTCCCTCTGCATCAGCAGGTTGAACTGCTGGAAAATCATGGATATCTTGCGCCTGTGCAGATTGAGATCTCTGCTCCTGAGACCCGTCAGAACGTTTCCGTCAAACAGGACTTTGCCCTCCGTGGGCTGCTCGAGAAGATTGATGGTCCTCACGAGGGTCGACTTCCCCGCTCCGGAAAGTCCTATGATGCCGAAGGAGTCGCCTCTCTCGATATCCAGGTTTATGTCCCTCAGCGCGACAACCTTGCCGCCCTTGGTACCGAATTCCTTGGTCACTCCCTGCAGGCTGATAATACAGTCACTCAATTTCTTTACCTCTGCCTTTGCCTTCTACTGATCAGTGAAATGATTATCTTACGAAAACCGGGGCAGGTCCTAACGACCTGCCCCGGTATGATACATGAGAAAACTCATAGTGTCGGCTTCGTTATGACCTTATCCTATGCTATTCATCGGCTCTGCACATGCACATGCCCATCATTCCCATTTCCATCATCATGCTTCTTCCTGTCATGTGAATGTGCTCCTTTCATAGAATAAGGTGGGATTATCTCCCGTCTAGAGTGTAATATAGCAACCTTGTTGAGTTATGTCAACAACTTTTCGCGATTTTGTTGTTGTTTTTCACAACGAACAACACCGCCATCCAGCGTTGTTAGTGAAATCTTACAAACAAGCTGCGGGTGCGGCACATGCTATTCAGCTTTGCCCTCTCCGTTCTGCTCATCGACTTTTGCCCTGAGCCACTTGCAGAGTTCCTTCATCTCTTCCATACCTCTGAAGGCGTGCAGCGGCAGCGGCATGATCATAGTGTCGCTCATCCATACATATATGGCTTCTTCCGTAAGATCGATCAGCTTGATGTCACTGTATTTAAACACCTGATCATCCCCGTTGCCGGATGTGGTGAAAGTGTCATCATCGAACCTGACCGTGTTCTCACCGGCGTTGACTCTCTCTGCGGTGTTGGCGGATGCCTCTATCGCTTTGTCCTGCTGTCTCAGCACGAGGGCCTCCGCGAAGAAAATACCCACTACAGCCAAAGCGCCTGCTATGATATACATAAGGTACCTGAAGCTGCTCTGCTCCACTTTGAATACAGTAAACAGGAGGGCGATCATCGCTGCACCGAACAGATATGTCAGCCTCTGCCTTCTGACCATCTTATGTCCCTGTTCAGTGTACAGTATGCGGTACTTGCCGAAGGCCTTATAGTCATTGTCATTGAGCGTGAACTTTAATTCTCTTTTGTTCTTCTTCGAAGCCATGATTCTCTCTCCTGCTAATTTGCTTCCAGTATATTGTTTGCCGATCCGTTTACCTCTAGGTATTTGCGGAACTCTTCAGTTATAGTATCGTCCAGGACCGCTCTCATGTAAACATTTTCTTTAAGGACGGGGATAACAGCATCCATGCATATGTCCAGCATCTCCCGGTCGCCCTCACGCCACATGTTCTCAGCAAAGCCGCAGAACTTTGCAGCCATCTTACGTCTGCCGTCATCCTCTGCCATGCGGGCAAAATGTTCTGCCGCATGTCTGAAGTATCCGGCTGCGTCGAAGTTTTCATCTCCTCCGAATGTGCGGTAGTCATCGTAAGCACCTGAATAGATCGTGCTGAGTGACCTCACGAAGCCTTTTGCGCCCTTGGTCCCGATGCCCTTGCGTTTTGCCGGAGCAGCCCTGACCCCGTCAAACTCAAAAGCCTCGATCCACGGGTGTTTTTCATATCTCACCCTCACCGGCGGTGTTAGTATAAGGCCTTCGAGCGGAATCCAGGCTCTGCCAAGTAACGTCTCATCCAGACTGTATTTTGCGCCTTCTTCATTCAGCTCCCTGCTCCCGTCGGTGAAACTCACCGACACCTCCATCCTCGGAGGATCGCATCAGGTGGTGAACTTCTCCGCACCGAGTATGAGGTCGCGGAACCCGAGGCGCTGCATGTATTCAATTGCGTTGTCGTTAAGTTCTATCATCAGAAACCTGACCCTGCAGTCGTTTTGCCCATCTCATGAGATCCCCTAAGAATCTACAGCGGCACGACCCTCTCACCCGTCTCGCCGACCGTCGTCCAGGAGACAGGCCTGCCTTCTCTTACGGTCACCTTGTACCCTGTTCCCGGATTAGGAGTCCACATCCACATGTCCGTGTACTGTTCCGGAAAAGCGTTGTACATCAGATAGGTTATGACCGCACCATGAAGTACGGCGATGACTTTGTCTTTACCCGCCTTTTCAGCCTCGCGGAGAATGTTCCATACGCCTTCAGTCACGCGCCTGTTGAAGCTCTCGTGGCTGTCACCGCCCTCGAAAGACAGAGTCTCAAGCTCACCGCTGAGCCAGGCGCGGCCGTAGTCGTCCTCCATGATCTCGCTGTAGGTCTTCATCTCGAACTTGCCCAGGTTTATCTCCTTCAGCAGAGGCTCATGACTGTGCTCTATGTCACCGTACATCGCATTCAGAGTCTGCTCCGTCCTCAGCATGCCCGAAGTCCATACAGAAGCTCCCTCAGGATCCGGATACACCCCGTCCGCAGCAAACGATTCGACTTCCATGTAGCCGTCTTCAGTGATCGGCAGATCAGTCGCGCCGTAGAAGAGGTCACTCCTCGTCCCCGACGTATGTCCATGTCTTATCAGGTATAAAATCTGTTCCATGGCAATCATTTTAGCACAAATACTTTCCCATGCCTATGACATGATGTGTCAACAGGGACGGTCCTTTTTGACACATACCCTGTCAAAGTGCCCTCACACTTGTCACTCCTCCCAAAACCCTGTATAATTCGAAAGATGACATTGGGGACGGTTCTCGTTGTCATCTTTTGCCAGCAGGAATACTCCTCTGACTTATCGCATCAAAATGAATTCATCAGGAGGCTGATTATGAGCACCGTTACATTCATAGGCGCCGGAAGCTTCGGCACCGCACTTTCAACAATCGTTGCAGCCAAGGGCTGCACAGTCAACATCTTCGATATCGACAAGGCCCACCTCGACCGCATGGAAGCGGCAATGGAGAACACAGACTATCTCCCGGGCGTCAAGCTTGAAGGTGATTATCACTTCTACACAGACAACGAAGCAGCACTGAAGGACGCAGACATCGTCGTTTTCTCGATTCCTGCACAGCACTTCAGAGCAGCGCTGAAGTCCGCAATGCCTTTCATCAAGGAAGACGCCCTCGCAATGAACATCGCAAAGGGTATCGAGCAGAAGACCCTCATGAGAATGTCCGAGGTCGCTGAGGAAGTCGGCTTCGACATGAACAGATACGCATGCATCTCCGGGCCGTCTCACGCTGAGGAAGTCGGCATCGGCGTACCGACAGCAGTATCCGTTTCTTCCAGAGACCCTCGCACGGCAAGATCGATAAGCGATCTCTTCTCGACACACAGATTCAGAATCTACACCAACGACGACATGCTCGGCATGGAGCTCGCAGGTTCAGTCAAGAACGTAATGGCTGTTGGTTCAGGAATCATCGACGGCATGGGATTCGGCGACAACACAAGAGCAGCCATGATGACAAGAGGCATCGCAGAGATGACCCGTCTCGGAATGGCACTTGGTGCAAAATTCGAGACCTTCGCAGGTCTCTCAGGTGTCGGCGACATGATCGTTACCTGCACCAGCATGCACTCCCGCAACTTCAGATGCGGACGCCTCATCGGCCAGGGTATGGATCCTGAGGAGGCACGCAAGTCCATCGGCATGGTAGTTGAGGGAATGTTCACTGCAGAGGCAGCTTACGAGCTCTCCAAGAGAGCCGGCGTAGAGATGCCTATCACCGAGGCCATCTACAATGTCATCCAGGGCAACATCAGAGTTGAGGATGCCCTGGAGACACTGATGGGAAGACCTAGAAAACAGGAATATAAATAAACAACTTAAAAAGCAGGATTGCTGATCCAATCCTGCGTCATGCGCGCGTAGCTCAGTGGATAGAGTGTCTCACTCCGAATGAGAAGGCCGCGGGTTCGATCCCCGCCGCGCGCACCAGCAAAAGTAAAAGCCGAAGCCCTTGCAATTACTACGTTTCAGGACTTCGGTTTTTGATTTGACGACAGTTTTGACGACAGTTTGACGACAGTTTGACGACCCTCAGCACGTCTGATTCAATTAACACATCTCATATGATCAGGAGGGCTGAAAACATCATTCTTAATTGAATCCTAGAGATCCTTTTTTTGTGTGTTATGTATTACAACTCCTGCTAATATCAGTATGGCGCCGATGATGCTGTTTATTCCGAACGGCTCAGTCAGTACAACGGTTCCCAGCACTGCTGTAGTGAGAGGATTGAGTGCTGTCAGAACACCTGCTGTTTCAGAAGATATAGTCCTCTGCGCTACCGGCTGCATGGCGAATCCGAAGCTCGAGCATATGACGGCCAGCATCAGCAGCAATACCCATTCAGATGGGGTCTGCGGAAAGTGCGGGGCCTCGGCTGCAAACGATCCAATCATCCCGAACAGGCCCATGAAGCCGACGTAAAGGATCCCTACCGTGAACGCGTCACACCTCTTTGCTTCTCTGTCCATAACTATGATTGCCCCAGTATAAAGCAGGGCAGCCATCATGCACATTAGCTCTCCGATGCCGATCCTGCCGCTCAGATCCCCCATTGCGATCGACCCAACGCCAGCAAGGCAAAACACAGCGCACACGATGGTCACCCCGTCAGGTCTTCTCCATAGAATGACGGCCTCAAACAGCGGCACCAGCACTACCGCGGAATTCTCTATGAAGGATGCGGTCGATGCAGTCGTGTGCTTCAGGCCGTTAAGTTCAAGGGTCATTATCAGAAAAAACATGGCTCCAAGCAGGGCTCCCGCCTTCAGAACCCTGCTGTTTTCCTTTACAGCCGCGATGACCCTTCGACCGAACACGGCAAATAGGATCAGGAATGCCGTGAGCGATCTGACCCCAAGCAGATTGAACGGCTCCAGCGTCTGAAGGAGCAGCTTGGAGAATATGAACGACGACCCCCTGGCAACAGCTACTGCTGCCATCAGGAGAATCGCCGCCTGCATCGATAATTTCTTTTTTTGACTCCTATCGTCAGTCATTTGTATCTCTTGAATGAATCAGTCCTCAGGTGTCTGCAGTTTGTGGTATCCGGTCTGCTGTCTGGCTTCTTTGAGTGTCATGCCCTCTTCTATCTTGGCCATGATGACCTGCTCAACGGCTTCGATCTCATGCGCAACTTTGAGTACTTCTTCTGCTCTTTTAAACGGTACCACCACAACGCCTGTGTTGTCTGCGCAGATCAGATCTCCCGGGCATACCTGCACACCACTTATGCTTACAGGCTCATTGATGTGGTCTACGTAGACCCTGTCTTTGCCCGTGACCATATATGTGCTTTTGCTGAAGATAGGATATTTGAGCTTTCTAATCACGTTGATGTCTCTGCAAACGCCATCGATAACCGTTCCGGCGATCCCGTGCTTTGTTGCATAATAGCTCATGATGTCGCCCCATACCGTGCAGTCCAGCCTTCCGTTGTTGTCGATCACAGCTACCTCGCCAGGCATGATGTCATCGATGAAGTCTCCTACAGTACCCTTTACCTCTTCGCCGCAAGGTGCATAGTGGATGGTAAATGCCTGCCCGCAGATATATGTATCAGGAACAACAGGATGGATGCCAAGGCATCCTCCCGTGATCCTCAGTTTGTCCATTGCATCTGAGATGCTCGGTGTATCGAGTTTGCTGAATGCTTCAATAACTTCTTTAGGTAATGTGAGTTCAGGTTTCATGGCCTATTCCTTTCTATCTTTAGTTTCAGTCTCTCTTAGAATGGTTAGTTTTTTGATCTATCTGTCTGAAAGCCTCTTCTCTACAAGCTTGTCAAATCCATACACTTTCATAGTGCTCATGCCGCTAAGGAGTTTTCCGCGCACCTCGGTCTCATAATCATATTTCTTAAGTGCCTTTGCAAATACCTCATCTTCATTCTCCCGAGGTATTACGACTACTCCGTCACAGTCTCCGTAGATGATATCTCCCGGTTTGACTGTCACTCCGCCGCATACGACCGGCACGTTCACTCTTCCCAGGCTTTCCTTAACTGTTCCGCGCGGATTAAACGCCTTTACGAACACCGGAAGCCCAAGTTCTCTGATATCCTCTGAGTCGCGGCAGCTGCCGTCGATCACTACACCTGCGATCCCCTTCACTTTGCAAGCTGTAGCCATCATATCTCCGAAATGGCCCGCTTCCGTGAAGCCTTTGATGTCGAATACAAGCACATCACCTGCATTTGCAGCTTCCATACCCTGGTGCAGCGCCAGATTGTCTCCCGGGAAGCATTCCACAGGCAAAGCTCTTCCTA